>NZ_JBFAOU010000169.1:0-17909 GCF_040675365.1 Catellatospora sp. NPDC049609
CGGGAGTCTACAATGGACCAACGCTGCGGTTCGGAAGGTGTCCCGCCAAGCGTGCCTAGCAGCGCAAACTCCTCGGCGGAAGTGCGGCTGGAGTACTGGACGCGGCTCTCACCGAAAGGGAAGGTCTGTAATGGCCTCACAGGTATGGCAGCGCCTACGCAAGGAACTTGCCATTCCCCTGGCGTTGCTCGGCGCCACCGTGGAAATCCTGCTGGTATTCGGCGTGATCGCTGCAGTCACCAGTCGCGGCGATGTGGACGTCGCCCGGCTCGGGTTGGGCGTGGCCGTCGGCATCGCCTTCGCGGTCGGCATCGCACTGGCCCTACGGTTGCGCAGGGAGGCGGCCCCGGGGCGGTCGGTGAAGTTGATGTGGCTCACCGTCGGGACATACGCCGCCGGCTACCTGGCGTGGCTGCTGGGCACACACGTCATCTGACTCACCGAGCTGGCCTACAGCCGGCTCGCTGACGAACCCAGGTCACGCGTCCGGCGAGTGGCTGCGGGTCAGGGATCTGGGGAATTGCGTGGCGCTTCCAGCCTCTGTCGCTAGGTGTGTCTCTGCGATTACTTTAAGTAGTCGCAACGGGCGCAAAAAAGGATGCCCAGCGGTGAGCCATGCACACGGACGGAAAACGCTTTGAGGTGGGCCACCGCTGGGAGCCTTTCGGCTCCCAGCGGTCGCGAACTCGGGGTTGATGTCCTACCGCCTTATCGGCGAAAGAAGATGAGGTGGTGGTTCCTGAAAACGGGGCAATCACGCCCAGCAGTCCGTCGTGCCGTCAGCTGGTCAGACCGTCCCGCTGTCCGGCGAGTTCTGGTGCCAGTTCAGGCTCGGATACCTGGGGACGTTCGTCAGTTCAGGCTGATGGAGCGGACCACGTTCAGCAAGGTTCGAAGGGACTCCGGCACACGGCCCTCGATGCGTCGCCCGATCGCGCTGTCGGCTGAGTCGTAGAACAGCGTAGGTACGCCGCCGCGGATGCGCTGGACGCAAAGGTCCCGCTCAGGCACTGCGGCTGACACGATGCGCAACTCCTGGCGTCGGGGGTGGTGGCTGATCGGCCGCACTCGACGCGACCGCTGCACATCCTTGACAGCCTGCGGGTCCGATACCGCCCACGCCTCGGTCACCAGGCCGAGACCGAGGATGTTCGGGCCGAGGCCGGCGACGAACCTGGCCCGGAAGGTCGGGCTGATGCCGACCGCCGTGGCGAGGTGCTCGACGTAGTCTGCGGCGTCGGCGATCTCCTCGGGCAGCGGGGCGACTTCGGCATTGATCATGCCAGCCCGCGTCTTCAGGATGAGCAGGCTTGGCCGGGCGTCCCAGCCGTCCTGGTCTACCTCGGCTTCGACACCGAGGAGCAGGCTCACGAGGGCGTCATGGTGGGTCATCTGGATCTCCTTGTATCTGTGCAGTCAGTGAGGCAGCGATGCGGTTCGCCGCCGGATGGCAAGCCCGCGTCGGCCGCGATCGGGGCTGAGGCGGGCTGGATCGAACGCGACGCGGACCGGCGAGCCAGCCGCGGTTCGTGCCTGCTCATGGCCGATGTCCGGCTCGGCGATGTCCGGCCCAAGGGGCCCGGATTACCGAGCCGTCTCGGTCCGTCCGGCGCGCAGGACCCGCACGGTGGTCGAGTGCCGGATCGGTAGGTCGGCAGGCCCTTTGAGGAACGGGTTGATGAACACCGGCCTGCGCAGCGACCTGCCGGGCCCGTAGGCCTGGTTGCGCCAGTGACCCGACGTCCACCACCGGTGCGTCCGTGCCCGCTCGTCGCTCGTCCCGACCGGGGCCGGCTGCGGGGATCCGTGCCTGGGGCCTTCCGTCGGTGCCGAGGCCGGTGTACTCGACGATCTGCCAGCCGGCCACGTCGGGGGTCCAGCTCGCCGCGGTGGCTCCGGCGACCGGCTGCGACCACGTCAGCAGCCCGTGTTGAGCCGGAGGGAGTCCGGTAGTGACCGTCGTGGCGGGCAGAGCGGTCGCGGCGTGTTGGACCATGCGGCTGAAGTGCTCGTCGACGAAGTACAACCGGGCCTGCTCCAGGCCGTCGGCGATGTCGTGCCTGACCTGGGAGAGCGGGGGAGTCTCGATGAGGTCCGGTCCCCGCAGGAGCGCGGCCAGCCGGTCGCGGACCTTCGGCAGTATCCGCGCGGCGGGCACCGCCTGCGGCGCACCGGCGGTGGTGACGAGCACGCGGCCGGGCCGCAGGTTGTCCATGACGGTGCTCTGGAGGTGACCGGTGATCTCCCGCCCGATGTCACCCTGGCGCAGGCCACCGACGCTCGTTGCCCGTTGCAGCAGCCTGCCTGCGTTGCCCGTCGAGATCCAATGCGAGCACATGTCGCATGCCGACCAGTCGGTCCCGAAGTGCTCGACGCGTTCGACGCCGGCGCCCAAGGCCAGGGCGCTGATCGGATGTGTGCGGTAGACGAACAGCAGCGGGTCGCTGCCGGACCCACAGAAGTCGCACAGGCGGCGCAGTTCCGGCAGCCGGTCGGCGGGCACCGGCACTGGGCGGTGGTCGATCGGGCCGAGGACGAGCGGGTGCTCGTAGACCGCCAGGCCGTAGTCGTCGGCCCGCCGGTTGAGCACGTGCAAGCAGATCTGGCAGCCGAACACGCGGGTCATCGCATCGCCCCCTGCTGCTCGCGGCGGTCGCGGCGGCGCGGACCGCGTCGCTGGGAGCCGTCGGGCATGGCCATGCCGGGCCGGTGGACCGCGTAGGGACGGCCGGTGTGTTTGGCGTGGTAGAGCGCGGTGTCGGCGCGGTGCAGCAGCGTGTCGAGGTCGTCGGCCGGATCTCCGGCGCAGGCGCCGGCGCTGGCCGAGGGCCACAGCTGCACGGCGAAGCCGTCCGCGGTGACCGTGACGGGCAGCCCGGCGACGGTGACGATGGCGTCGACAGCGCGTTCGAAGCCGTCTTCGGCCGGGAGCATCAGGGCAAACTCGTCGCCGGAGCGGCGCGCGGCGACGCCGCCGTAGATGTCGGCGAGGTCGGCGAGGGTGCGGGCGACGCCGATGAGCAACTGGTCGCCGACGTGGTGGCCGTGGGTGTCGTTGACCTGCTTGAAGTCGTCGAGGTCGAGGAACACCAGCGTGATCCGCCGCTGGGCCTGCTGCCAGGCGGCGTGCGCGGTGGCCAGGCCGCGCCGGTTGAGCAGGCCGGTGAGCGGGTCGTGCTCGAGCTGGCGGGCCGTGTCGGCGAGCTGGACTTGCAGCCGGCGGATGCGCCGGGCGGCGGTGAGCCGGCCGAGCAGGAAGACCGCCACACAAGTGGCGATCATGGGGATGAAGTCGGACACTGAGGCCCTCCATGTTTGGAGAACCCGGGGCGTTCGTTTTCGAGGCGGTGCGTCCCGGGTCCTAACGACGACGGCCCGCCGGTGGCGGGCCGTATTGATTGGGGTGGTCGCGCCGCGAGGCGTGACGCCTGCGGCAGCGGTTCGAGGGCCGACCAGGCGGAGTGCGGATGTCCGCCACGCCGGGCACGGCGGAACCGGTCAACGAGAACGAAGGAACGCGTACTCGTCGAGGGGGCCGTGCAGGCCTTGGGTGCAGGCCCAGCGGCTGTACTGGGCCTCGAACAGGTAGGTGCCCGCGTGCGGCGAGCGGTAGAGGCTGTCGTCGCTGCCGTGCAGCAGGGGCGACTGATCTGCCCGCTGACGCCGGTCCGCCTGGTACCTGGCGCAGGGTAGGCAGGACGGCCCGTGGTCGCCCGGGTCGTCGTCGTTGACCTGCCGCCGGGAGAACGGCAAGGCCCAAGGTCTGCTCATCAGCGGTTTCCTTCCGATAGCTGGGATGATCGACGGCCTCGGTGCGGGCCGTCGGCGGAACATGGCCGGACCCGCGATTCAGGTGAGGTCGACGCCGCGGCCGGCGAAGAACACCACCGGGTCGACCGCGTTGGCCTCGACAGCGGGATGGGCCAGGTGCGTCTGCAGGTGCAGGTGCGGTCCGGATGAGTGCCCGCTGGTACCCACCAGCCCGATGACCTGCCCGGCGAAGACCTGTTCGCCGAGGTCGACCGTGGGACGGCGGAGCATGTGGCAGTAGCGGGTGACGGTCCTGTCGGCGTGGAGGATCTCGGCATACCAGCCGCACCCGGGCGTCGAAAGGTCACCGTCGATGTCACAGGATCGCGGTGAACCGTCGGCGTTGAACGCGTTGCACCGCACCTTGATCACCGTGCCGGACGACGCCGCCCGGATGGGCGTTGCCCGTGCGGCGCCGAGGTCGACACCGTCATGCCCGGGACGCGAACCTGTGCGGAATCCCGACACCAGCGGCGCGTCGACCGGCTTGACCCAGCCGCCCGCGCTGACGCACCCGGCGAAGGCACCCGGCGCGGCGATCCCGGCGACGGCCAGCGCTGCGGCGACGAGCGCTGCCGCGTCCGGCTCCCACTTCGCGTACGCGTCCGGGTAGGCGCTGACCTGCACAGCCTGCGCCGCCTGAGTCAGCGGCAGCTGCTCCCAGCCCGCAACCCGCAGGAGCTTGTCGAAGAACCGCCCGGCCGCGTGGGCCGGGTCCATGATCTGCTCCGGGGTGCCCCAGCCTTGGCTGGGTCGCTGCTGGAACAACCCCAGAGAGTCGTGGTCGTTGGCCGGGCGCTGATGGCCGAGGTTGCGCAGACCCGACTCCTGGATCGCGGTCGCGACCGCGATGACCATGCCACGGACGGGAACGCTCCTGCCCGCGGCGACCATGACGATCGTGGCCACGTGCCCGGCCTGCTCGCTGTCGTAGCGGTCGACCGGTGCGGTGCTGCCCGACGCCGACGTGAGCGGCATGCAGGCCGTCGCGGCACCGGTCAGCCCGAACAGCGCGCCGACGCAGCAGACGGCGACAGCGACGACCGCGGCGAGGATGAGCCTGATAGCACGGCTGGTCATCGGCGGCCCGCCCGAAACCGGGGATGCATGAACTCCTCCTTGTGTTCGTGGTGTGGCGCGGCAGAGCCCAGGCGCGCTCCGCCCCCGCGGGTTCTGCCGTGTGCACCGAACCCGTCGGACGCGGCCGCCGCCGACGCAGGCCCCGCACCCGACCGGGGAGGGGGCGGACGCGAAACGGCGTCAGCGCGCACGGGTTCGGGCGACAGCTGGCCGCGGGTGGGTACGTGATCGCACCCGCCCGCGGCCGGTCCGGTCCGCGTGCTGCGGACGGTTCGGTCAGCGACGTACGAGAGTCAGCAGGCGCCGGTGCGCCGTGGTCTTCCTGCCGTCCTGGTCGCCCTCCAAGGCCTGCGTGGCACGCCACGCCTGCTCGGTCATCGACTTCGGCGGACGGACGCCGCGGCCCCAGTCCAGGTGCTCGGTGATGGCCCGCTCCGCCGCGTAGGCGTTGCGTCCCAACTTGTCGGCATTGGCCTCGAAGCGATGCACCATCTGGTCGGTGAACCTGCGGTAGCTGCCCTTCGCCCGGTCGGACTCGTCCTCACCGGGAGGTGCCCACACGTCGGCGACCACCTCGAGGTACGCGTCGATTGCGAGCTCGGTGCGCAGCAGCATCTCCTGCTCGGCGGCGTACGACTCGTAGTAGCTGCGTGACAGGCGCAGCGTCTGCTCCGCCTGCCGGATCCGCAGCAGCGGATCGCCGACGTGCGGGGTGCTCCACCGCGCCTTGGCGTCACGCAGGGCGAAGCGTTCGGTGTTGCCGCACAGCACCCGCCACGGCGTCACGACCGTCTCGTAGCCGGTCAGGCCGTCGTGAGAGTTGAACGCGGCCAGAAATGGCGCGACGACGTCGGCGATGCCTGCCGGGTCGATCACGATCGTGTCCGGCAGCCGCATGGTGACGAACACCCGCCGGCCGCCGCGCAGCGCACCGGCGGTCTCCCAGATCACGTCGTCGCGGCCGACGAGCGCCTGCAGGAATGCGAAGATGTCGCGGTTCTGCACGACCTCGTACCGGTTGCCGACCACGCCCAGACCCGCGTTGGTGTCGCGGCGGACCGTGACGCGCTGGTCGTCGAGCTCGTGCAGCTGCCCGTCGGGGGTGCGGAACAGCACCGGGAACTTCTCCACCGCGAAGTCGATCCCGCCTGCTTTCAGGACGGTCTCGACGTCGGTGGTGCCGCCCTCGATGACCGTGCCGAGCTGGTGCCAGGCCGGCACCGCGGAATACAGCGCCGCCCGGCCGGTGGACAGGTCCAGTCCGTGCTGCGGCACGACCAGGCCGCTGCCGTTCTGGATCCAAATCTCGCCGTTGTCCCAGCTGCCCGGGTCGTTCACCCGATAGCGGCCGTCACCCAGTGCGACCAGCGTCCCGGCGTCGAGCCGGGCCTGCAGGTCCGCCCGCCGCCGGTCGACGGCGTCCAGCTGCCTGGCCCGCTCGCCGGCGAACGCCTCGTTGACGTCGACCGTCCGGTCGACTGCTAAAGTTGTCATTGGTCGATACCTCTTTCGGGAAAGACTGTTGCTTGACCGGCCTCGGGCGCTCCAACGCCTGGGGCCGTTTTCGTCCGTGGGATATCCGGACGTCTGACCCGGCAGAGCCGGGTATGCACGAGCCGAAGCCCGTACCAATGCGCTGCCGGCGCAGCGTCGTGTAAGGGCGGTCTTCGAGTCGCGAACGCCAGCGCGGTGGGTGTGCATTGAGCTGCCGAACGGCCACCGGGCGCTTGTGGCCCTCGAAGGGCGTAAGCCCCTGGTGGGTCGCCGGTCGCTCGGGTGGCCACGGCGGGCTTCATCCGTCAGCTGCCGTCGGTGGCAGGTCCGAGGCGACGGTCGTGAGAATTGCGCCTGGGGGCCTGGCACCTGCCGGCGGCCCGCGGCACGGCTGGCAGCCTCTGCCCGAGGCGCAGACAGCGGCAGTCGGTCGCGGCCCGTGCTCGCGGCGGTGCGGCGGTGGAAGTCGACCCGGGCGCCTCGTCCGGCAGCGGCGCGTCGCACGGCGCCGGACCTCACCCCGCAGGTGCAGGGTCACGCCACCTTCAGCGCGACCAGGCGGTCGCCGGCCGACAGACCGGCGAGCGCGTGCCGGGATGCGGTGATGAACTCCCACACGCCCGACAGCGGCTCGTTAGGACGGCAGTCGTGCAGGACGCCGTTCAGGTCGACGATCGCGTGGGCGGGTACCGCCAGGGCGTGGCCGATCTCGGCGTACGCCTCGCGCCCGACCTGGAACGCCTCCAGGTGGTGCAGCGGCAGGTGCACCAGCCCGCGACCGGAGCGGTTGTAGATCTCCATCGCGGCCACCCGGGGCTGGGCCCGGAACTCCCGGTGCGCCTGGTCCAGGGTGTAGCGGCTGTCCCGCGAGTTGACGTGCTTGTCGACGAACCACCACAGCGGCCTGGCGACCGGTGTCCGCCACACCACCCGGCTCCAGATGTCGAAGCGGTGATACGCAGCCGTGGCTCCGACGTGGTGCATCCACGCCAGGTTCAGCAGCTGCACCGGCCCGCCGGCGGCCATGCGGTCGTCGACGGCCAGCAGCTGCTTGCGCTCGCGGCGACGCGCCCGGTGCGCGAAGTGCACCGCCATCTCGTTCGCGGCGGCGACCGGTACGGCCTCGGCGATGCGGGCACCGCTGTTGAGCCAGGCGCCGTTGCGGTAGGCGAGTCGGGCGGTTGACGCGATCTCGTCGTGGGGGATGGCCTGCGGGACGCAGACGGTGACGATGTGCACGAGGTAGGGCTCCTTCTGCGTGCGGGCACGCCGAAATGCACCGTCGGGCAGACGGTGCGCAGGGCAGGGTGAGGTGGCGCGGGGCATGTCACCGCGCTGGAGCCGGTCAGCGACCGGGAGGTGGACTGTTCGCCGACGATGGGTGGCAGGCCGACCGGCTTGAGGCGGGTGGGCGGTTGCTACCGCAGGTCGTGGGCGGGCGAGCCCGGGGTGGTGCGTGAAAGGTTTCTCTGTGAGAAGACTCGACCGTAGCCGGCCAACCCAACGCGTTGCGCCGACTCCATCCGCAGGAACCTGCGCTGACCTGCGTGTTCAGCAACCAGCATATTCCCTGCCGCAGGCCGCAGCGCACACCGACACCTGCCGTGACCTGCTGTTGGCGGCGCCTTTGCCGAATCTTCTTGTTCGGCGGCAAGCTTGAGCTGCTCGCCGGTCCGCCCGCGACTGCCGCTCATATCGGGACCGCGCTCGTGCTCTGCCGCAGTAGTCGGCCTCAGATGCCGCGCAGCAGCCACAGCGGGTCGTCCTCTGCGGCAGGCCCGCCAGGGTTGATCGGTCCCGGCTCGCCGTGCGATGACGGCAGATCCGCCAGCCTGCGCCGGGATCCTCCGGGCCACAGTCGCCACACCGCGGCCGCGGGATCGTCGCCGAGCAGCACGTTGGTGCTCGCGACCGCCACACCCGGCGGCACACCGGCCGACAGACGCTGGTGCAGATGCTCCTCCCGGCGCGGGTTCTGCAGCACGTACAGCACCGGGTAGTCCGGGCCGCCTGCGGCAAGCAGCCGCTGATACGACGACAGCTTGTCGACGATCCGGGCCAGCGTCTCCGACCCGGTGTCGTACTCGAGGAAGAACCCCACCGAGGCGCTGCCGTCGACCCACACCCCGTGGCCGTCTGGCTGGATGCGGCGCCCGTACGCCGCTGTGGCGGTCCGTTCCGACCACCACCTCGCCAGCCGCAGCCCGCGGTCCTTGCGAGCAGCGGCCAGCAGCGCCGTGAAGAAGCCGTTGACGCCGAGCAGGTGCGGCAGGGTCGCGCTGGCCACGGTCCGTTCGGCGCGCTCGTGAACGGTCCGCACCGACGGTGGATGCTCGCCGCGGGCCATGGCGACGTATCGCGCCGACAGCACGCCGGGTACCCAGCACACCGGTCGTGGCCGGCGTGGCTCGTTGCGGATGAAGCGGTCGATGAAGCGCATCCGCCGCAGCGCGTGCAGCCGGTGCTGGCAGGTGACCGGGCTGCCGAACAGCGCGGCTGTCAGCTGCGGGGTGGTCAGCGCGGTGTGCTCGGTCAGCAGATGCGCGATGGTGTAGTCGCGTGGGGTCAGCCGGTTGGACAGGTCCAGCAGCGTCGGGTTGCGCTGTGGTGTGGCACGCCTGCCCGCGCCGGGGGAGGGTCTCGGGGTTCTCCCCGGCCGGAAAGTGTCCCCTGATGAGGGGAGTCGGGTTTCTGGTCCGTCGCTCATGCGGCCTCCTGGCTGCCGTTGCGTCTGATGGGGGTAGGCCTTGAGGTGGCAGTACTACGACCGTGGCGCGGCCGGGGCGGGGCCGCGGGTTCGCCCAGGGCCTGGCCGGAGCTTCGCCTACGGACAGCTCGGGTCGGTGATCCCGGCGAGCCGTGAGATCGCTGCCGGGCCCCGGCGCCGGCTTGCCGCGGCCAGTGCCTGCCGTAGCGCGGTGGACTCGCCCACCGGTGGGGGAGGCGGGTTGGTCCGCAGCATGAACGCCGGTGTGTGGCGGCCGTTGACCAGCAACCGTGCCGCGGCCCGGTAGGCGTCCAGCCGCGTCAGGTCGCCGGCGTCCATCTCCGGTGTGGTGTGGCGGGCCAGTTGGTGGGCGTCTTCGGGCGAGCAGCTGAAGATCATTTTGCTGCGGGCGTTGGCCGACAACGCCGCGAGGATGTCTCGCGGCAGTTGGGCCAGGTCCTGGTGGGCCAGGACCAGGCCGAACCGGTAGCCTCGGGCTTCGGCGAGCATGTCGCCGACCGAGCCGGACAGGTTGAGGAAGTTGTGGCACTCGTCGACGTATGCCACGCAGTCGCGGCGGTCGGATTCGGCCACGCCGATGCGCGATGTCGCGGTCTGCCACGCCGAGGCCAGCACGAATGACCCCATCAGCCGGGTGGTCTCCTCGCCGAGCTGGCCCTTGGGCAGCCGCGCCAGCAGTACGCCGCCGTCGAGGACCCGGCTCATCTCGAAGCTGTTGTACGGCGTGCCCAGCGTCTGTTTCACGAAGTCGCGCAGCAGGAACGACCGCAGCCTGGCCAGTACCGGTCCGATGACCTGCGCCCGCAGCTGCGGCGGTGTCGACTCGAACCACTCCCAGAACCCCCGCAGGCCTTCGGGGTCGGTCAGGTCGCCGGTGAACCGCTGCCGGAACACCCGGTCGTTGAGCAGCGGCGGTACCAGTGTCAACGTCGCGTTGGAGTGGCGCAGCAGTGTCAGGCACGCCACCCGCAGCACGTCGTCGATCCGTGGCCCCCAGTGTTTGGCGAAGATCCGCGAGAAGATCGACACGATGTTGTCGACGACTAGGTCGTGGTCGGCGCCGAGCAGCGGGTTGATCGTCGTTCCGGTGTCGGAGTCCGGGTCGATCAGTACGACCTTGCGGGCCAGCCGTGCCGGGATCCGGTCCAGGATGTCGGTGACCAGGTCACCTTTCGGGTCGATGACGACGGTTCCGCGGCCGGAGTGGATGTCGTCGAGGATCAGGTTGAGCATCAGCGTCGACTTGCCCGACCCGGTGCTGCCCAGCACATGCATGTGCTGGCGGGCGTCGGCGACGGGCAGCCCGACCTGGTGTCCGCCCCATTCGGCGCGGCCGAGGACCTTCACGCCCCGTCCGCCGGTCGGCACGTCGACGGGTGCGGGCATCACCTTGGCACGGGCCCGCAGCAGACCGGGCACCGCGAGGTCCTGCGGCAATGTCGCGAGGCTGGCCAGCTCGGCGCCGCTGAGGACGAATCCGCGCCGCAGCCGGCGGGCGTTGACCGCCTGTACCGGTTGGGGCAGGCGCATCCGGCGCAGCCGGTTGCGTCCGGCCCATACCCCGGCCGCCGACACCAGTGACTGCACGGTGGTGGCCATGCGGGTCCGGGTTGCCGGCCCTGGTGTCCGGTCCGGTGTGCTGTGGTGGGCCACGGCCAGTCGGATCGCGGTCTCCCACTGCTGGCCGCTCAGCTTGTCGACCGCAGCCCGGGCGTCGCGGTCGCGCTGCGGGTCGGCCGCCAGCAGTGCCTGCTGCGGCGTCCCCGGCCCGGCGTGGCCCTGCCGGGGCGAGCTGATCAGCCAGTCCACGGCGTCCAGTGCCCAGCCCAGCCAACGCCCGGGATCCATGGTGTCGGCGGGGCTGCGGCCGGTGCGCAGCGACGCGACGCCACGTCGCAACTGCTGTACCCGCCGGGCCGGCGCGGGCCTGGCCAGGACCTGCACACACGCCGCGTCGCGGTCCTTGAGCCGCTCCGCGGCGGCGACCACGGCCCGAAGCGGATCGGTGTCATGGCCGGTCAGCAGCGGATACCAGGCAGGCAGCACCGGCACGAGAGCGGCTCCCGCGGCCACCACGGCCGAGCCGCCGGTTCGACCTGCCAGCGGCGGACCGGCGGCCGAGACGGACATGCCCACTCCCGGCCATGAGCCGCGCACCGCGGCCAGCACCGGCTCGGCCCGCACCGTCCCGGGCACCCACAACACGATCCTCATCTGGCGGCCGGACCACCGCAACTCCCAGGCCACGTGCGGGCGCGGCCGCCACGCCCGCCAGCGGCGGCGGGTCAGCAGCGGCACCAGCGCCGCCCAGAACGCGGCGACCCCGGCGGGGTCGACCTCCGGCGGCGGCACGATCATGATCTCCTGCGCTCCGGACTGCAGGGCCGCGTCGGCGTGACGCACCCAGACCGTCCGGCATACGGCGGCGGCCGCCACGACGGCGGCCGTGGCGAGCACGAGCCAGGGCCATGCCGTGTGCCATTCGACGAGGCCGACGGCCTGCTCCGACAGCCACTGCGACGGATCGGGCAGGTCGACGTGTCGCCAGGCCCTAACTGTCCTCATGGCAGCGGCTCCCCGTCGTCGTCGACCCGGTCGAGGTCCCCGACGCACAGCCGGTGCTCTGCCGGGCTGGCCAGCGCCTGGAACGACACCCGATGCGTTCCCGCAAGCAGGACCCCTTCACCGCGCCGGGCGGCCAGCAGCGCACGTGCCTCGCCGCTGGTCAACCCGAAAGCCTCGGACACCTCGTCGATGGCCTGCGGTGCCTGGCGCATCAGCACCTGGGTCGCGGCGTTGGCGATGACCGCCTGCCCGAGTGGGGATCCGAGCAGATCCGCGGCGTCCTGGGTGACCACCGAAAGCCCGGCGCGGCGCTTGCGGGCCTGCTTGGACAGCCGGAACAGGAACCGGGCACCTTCGCCGTCGTGCAGCAGCCGCCAGGCCTCGTCGACGACCACGAGCCGCCGCGGTGTCGACCCGCCCCGTGCCGGCGGTGTGTCCACGTCCTGCCAGATCGCGTCCAGGGCCAGGAGCATCCCCGGAGCCCGTAGTTCGTCGGCCAGCTGCCGTGTCGACCACACGACCAGCTGCCCGGCCGGCACGGTCGTGGTCGGGCCGTCGAACAGGTCCTTGAACGACCCGTTGACCCAGGGAGCCAGCCGCGCGGCCAGGTTCATCCCGGCCTCGCCTTCGGTGGCCAGTGCGGCCGCGACGTCGCGCAGCAGCGGCGCCGGTCGCGTCCACGTCGCCGGGTCGTGCGAGATTCCCGCGCCGGCGTATGCCGCGGCGATCGCGGTGTCCAGGGCTGCCTGCTGCGCGGCGGTCGGCTGCTCGCTGAGCAGTACCGCGACCAGTGAATGCACGAACAGCGCCCGCCGGACCAGGGCGTCGCTGCGCCGGTCGGCGGGCGAGACGTCCAGCGGGTTGACCCGCACGCCGGGTTTGCCGAGCTGGATGACGGTCCCGTCGACGGCCCGGGCC
The DNA here is from genome assembly GCF_040675365.1 of Catellatospora sp. NPDC049609. Lineage (NCBI taxonomy): Bacteria > Bacillati > Actinomycetota > Actinomycetes > Micromonosporales > Micromonosporaceae > Catellatospora > Catellatospora sp. NPDC049609. The sequence goes on from NZ_JBFAOU010000169.1 coordinate 12,596, forward strand.
AGGCGCACGTACTCGTCCTCGGGGTCGACGATGGCGACGCCGACGCTGTCGGCGAGGCTGCGCAGCACCTCCAGCTTGATGAAGTACGACTTGCCCGCCCCGGAACGGGCCAGTACGACGCTGTTGTGGTTGTGCTGGGACCAGCGGTCCCACCAGACCACTCCCGCCGAGTCGGGGTTGATCCCGTAGAGCACGCCCCCGGCCGGGGCAGGCTGACCCGGAAGGGGTGCCGGCAGGTCGGCGCTGGCCAGGGGGAACGCTGCGGCGAGGGCTTCGGTGTCCATGACCCGGCGCATTTTGAGGCTGTCGACGCCCAGCGGCAGCGTCGACGTCCAGCCCTGCAGCTGCCGGAACGTCACCGGCTGCGTGTCGAGCATCGTGCCGGCCGCAGCGGCCCGCACGTGCGCGAGCGCCTGCTCGAGCTCTTCACGGTCGGCGGCGTGGACGGTGACGTAGGTCGCGACGTCGTGCAGCTTCGACTGACCGCGGGCGACGCGGGCGGCCAGGTCGGCGGCGTCCTCAGCCGCTGCTTCGGTCGCGGGGTCGGTGATCCTGCCCTGCTCGTAGTCGATGCGGCGGCTGGACTCCAGCCGGCCGCGCTGGCGGCGCAGCAGCTGCGCAGACTGCGGGCCGCTGAACGGCGTGATGTGCTGAGTGATGTCGATGCGGCCCGGCCATGAGGTCAGCGGTGCCAGCCACGCCGGTCCGACCAACGTCGGCAGACCGGTCACCGCCAGGGTCGCGGCGTAGCCGTCGCCGACCCGGAGCCAGCGCGGTGCCACCTCGACCGACGACGGGCCGACGACAGCGGCGAGCCCGGCCGCGTCAGCCGGGCTCGACGTGCTCGCAGGGACCAGGCTGTGCAGGAAACGCGGCAGTTTCACGACTGTCCTCCGGAGATCGCTTCAGCGGGCCGCGAGCGCGGCCAGGTCCCATCGGTCGGGATGTAGGGGTCCACTGCGGTGGTCAGGACCGCGGCGGCGCGGGCGCCGTCCAGGACCACGGCATTCGCCCCCAGCGCCGTCAGCGCCGTGGCGGTCTGCTCCGCCCGCCGCAGCACCTCGGTGTTGTCGGCGTCGGCGGTGACCGCGACCGTGACGGTGCGCCACAACGGGTCGTGCTTTTCGGCGAGGTCGGTGAGGAACGCGGCGTACGCGCGTGCCAGGTCGGCCAGCGCCGGGCCGGCTATCAGGTCGGCGCGGTCGTTGATGCGCTGGGCGTGGCTGGACAGGTCGACGCGCTGGGTCGACACCACGACCTGCACCGGCCCGTTCAGGCTGTTGAGCCACCGCCCGTACCCGGCCAGCAGGGCCGCCTGCTCATCGCCGGTCCGCAATCCGATGTTCAGCGTCGTGCACGCCACCAACACCGCGGACTGAGCGCCCGTGTCGATGACGCCCTGCTCGCCGATGCTGCCGGCGGGCAGCCGCAGTACCCCGGGCAGGCGCAGCCCTTCGGTCGCCGGCGCCCACGCCGGTGGCGGCAGGTGGCTGCCGCCGGCGGCAGGTGGCTGCCGCCGGCGGCAGGGGCCAACTGCCTGGGCGTGCGCAGGTAGCGCAGTGCGGCGCCCGCCCACGAGTCCATCGGCAGGCCGTCGCGCCTACCCATCGCGACTGCCACCGACAATCCAACCAGCGGTGTGACGATCATCAGCAGCGTCGACGAACTGGTGCGGCCCTCCAGCAGCCGGTACGTGCTGTAGACGGCCACTGCGGCGACGGTCAGGATCGCCAGCTGCCGAGCGGTCAACCCATAGGCGATCTTGTCGGGTGTGTTGACGTCGGCCGGGACCCGGGTCACCGGGACGACATCGGGATCATTACGCATCAGAACTCCTTCGATACGGCGAGATTTCTTCGAGCGGCCGTGCCTGAGGCCGACGCCGTCGGTCGGCTCCGAAGCCGTGAAAGCCCGGGCAGGCGCCGCAACATGGGCGATGACCCGCGGCGGCCGACCCGCTGCGGTCAGAGCTCGCCAGCGTGGGACCAGACATCCGGTGACGTGGCCGGTCGGCGGCACCACGGCGGTCGGCCGGGGCGGTAGCGCGGGGGCTACTGCGCAGCACGCGGCCACGTTCCCGCAGGCGTGGCACCCCGCCGGCCGACGCCGGCCGTGACGCTCCGACGGTTCAACCCCGGAATACGGCCGGTGACCAACCGGGTGGCCTGCTGCACGACCAGGAACCCGGTGACGCGGCTGCCTGAACCCGAGCGCAGCACATACCGCTTCATCAAGGACGGGATCTTGACGACGCCGAGCAGGATGCACACCACGATCAGCAGGTTCATCGTCGCGCCCGGCTCGCCCGGCAGGCCCAGCACCGGCAGGTTCGCACTCGGCGTCAGCAGGATCCGCATCGCCACATGCAGCATGACCGCCTGGCCGAAGACGATGCCGACGGTGCCCAGCGTCGCCCGCCACCACAGTTTCGCGCCGGGCTCGGTCCACGGCGTGCCGTGCAGCGCCAGTGCCAGAGGAGCGATCCCGGCCAGGAACACCAAGGTTCCCAGCCGGACGACCAGCTGGCAGAGCAGGGTACCCAGCAGGCCCGCGATGATCAGGCCGATGAGGATCAGCAGGAATGCGTTCGGTTGGCTGGCGGCCGTGCCGGGCGACGGCCCGACCGGTGTCTGCAGCAGTGCCGACTTCACCAGCTGCCGCAGGTAGGTCAGCGAATCCGGCGACTGGATCGGCTGGGCGGTCATCGCCTCGGTCAGCGAGTTCGCGAGGCCGATGATCAGCGAGAAGGCCGGCAGCGCGAAGTTCGCCCCGATCCAGCCGATGACCAGCCGTGGGATCAGCTCACCCGGTCCGTAGGGGGAGTGGGCGCTGAGGGTCCCACGTCCCATGATCATGAAAGCAACCGCCACCACGGCCAGTACGTAGGCGGTGTTGACGGCGGCAAGGGACGTGTCGGCGAACTCCTTGACCTGCGGTAGGGCGGTCACGTCCGGGCTGCGCAGCAATGAGCTGGACAGCAGGTCCCACAGCAGGTTGAGTGCGTTGTCGACGTTGGTGGCCAGCCACCCGACGATGACGGCGATCAGCCGTGTCGCGATCGCGTCCATGGTCAGGAAACCAGGTCCTTGGCCAGGCTCAGCAGCGGCTCGGCGAGCAGGGCCAACGCGTAGCCCAACACGGCAGCCTTGAACGCGTTCTTGCCCTTCTCCGTGATCATCGGATCGCCGTTGGCCATCATGTAACGGACGCAGCCGAGGGTGGCGAAAAAGGTGGCAACGCCGAAGGCAAGGCCACGCGCCAGGCCGGTGAGGTTGCCGATGATATTGCCGAGAAGTTGTGACGACGGCTGGGCCGGGCTCGGCGCGGCGTGCGCCGCCGACGCCGCGAGCACAACCGCGGTAAACACGGCCAACCCCAGCAAGCACAGGTGGTGGAACAGTCGACGGATCATGGCGCGCACCTCCGAACCCGCGTTTGGCGGGGCTGAGAGCGGTATGAGGCGCGTCAGCAGGTGTCAGCGGCGCCGGAGCCCGGGGTCGGGCGACACGGACACGCTCGCTGATGCTGACGGCGGCGGGCCGAGCCATCGACGCGGCGGGCCCGCCGCCTTTGAAAAGGCTCCTGTTGGGCGCCGATCGACCCGCCACCCACGCCAACACGACCCAACAGGCCGGCAACGTCGCCCGACACCAGATCGTCGGAGTCGCCGAGCCTGCGCTACCCAGACGCAGCGACTGCTCGTCGCGAACGATCCGAGCGGGGCCGCAGCGAGACGAACGCCAGCTCGCCGGACTCGATCGCGTCTCGCAGGCGCAGCTCCGCCGCGCGCCGCCAACGACGCACAGCCGATACTGTCAATCCGAACTCGGCGGCTGCCTGCGCCACGCTCATGCCACCCAGCCTCGTCGCCCCGATCAACGCCGCCTCCTCCTTGCCAAGCACCGCGGTGACGACAGCCCTGGCCAGCACCCAGTCAGGGTGATCCCACGGCAGGCCGGGCGCAGCCGAGCCCACCGTCGGCGTACGCGGCACCGGCCGCACGACCCCGACACCCTGCGCCCGGTGGACCCTGCGCACGGCAGCGTCGATCAACCGGCCGCAGATCCGCGGCGCAAGCACATCGACCGTGTGCAGACGGCTCAAAAAGCCGGTCAGCAGCTCGCCTTCGAGATCCTCCGCGGCACCCCGCCAGTGTGGACGCGCCCGCCGCGCCGCACGGCATAGGCCGGGTAGCGCCATACCGACGGCAGCAGTCATCCATGGCCCGCCCTCGTCGCGTACGCGCTCGACCAGCACCCGCCACACGCCGTCGGCCAGTTCATCCGACGCAGAGCCACCGAGCATCAGATCTCGCACTTGAGACAGAGACATCACCGGCTCGGGGAGATCACCGCATTGGCGATGCTCGAGCCAAAGCACGTCGCGCGCAAGCAAACGCGAGAATTCTACTCTGACCGCATCCAATCCGCTTCGTTCGGTCAACAGCGACATGACTACTCCAGACAGTTTTGCACCACTGGCGTGGCGCAAAAGCCATTTCCGCATGAGCACCCAACGGACCGCCGCTTTGATCCAACAGCCGGTCCATCCGCAGGCAACTCGGCCCAGACCGTGTCTCGTCGACTACGCCGGCCAACAGCGTCACCTCGCCTGGTGTGTTGGACATCTTCGGCCATCCTCATCAAGTCAGCACCAGCTACAGCCAACCGCGTAGGACATCGCAAATGCTGTGAAGTCCGATTGGGGTTCTGTGCAGCTAGCGGCCCTGGATCACATCCGGTGGTGACCGCCTTCATGGCCATCCACATTGGATCGATTGCCGGTGGGGCCGCGTCGAGGGTGACCGGCCACCCATCTCGCCCCGCCGGTTGGCCAGGCTCGCGCTCACTCACCCGGACAACCCCACCGACAAGCAGCGCGCAATCCGCGATGAGCTCGTTGCCGCCTGCCCGGAGATGATCGACCTGACCGGGCTCGTGCGCTCGTTCGCTGAATTGCTACGACCGAGGGAGACGAGGAACTGGCCGCCGCTCAGGCCACGGTCGCGTTCTTTGATCGGGCTCGCGTCGTCGTCGAGGGCATCGGTCAGGCCCGTGCATGAGACGACTTCGTCACGGCGAGGACTCTGGCATGGCCGGTCATCGAGGGGTCCGGCGCGCCTACCCGCACACGGGCTGCTTTAGCGCGTACTGAGGTCATTTCATCCTGATAGATGTGGATGTCTCAGGTTGATCAACTGGGCGTGGGGATGCGGGCCATGAAGTGAAGCTCCCGATAGGACTGGGGTTACCACACCAACCAGTACCAGCAGGAGCTTCAGTTGCTAACCTACCGCGCCCCGGTCCCGGGCCTG
>NZ_JBFAOU010000170.1:0-17668 GCF_040675365.1 Catellatospora sp. NPDC049609
TAGCTCAGCGGCAGCCGGGACAGCTTGTGCTCCACCTGCTCGCGCAGCGTGAAGACGCGGCGAACGTCGGCCAGACCGGTGCCGGGCTCCACCGGACCTCGGCGGGAGTGACGCCGTCCAGCTCGGGGTCCTCGCGCAGCAGGGCATCGTGCAGTGCCCGCAGCGACCGCCCGGGATCCAGGCCCTGCCCCTCGGCGAGCAGGCGGCGCAGGCGGCGGTATGCCTGCAGCGCCTCCGGCTGCCGGCCGCTGCGGTACAGCGCGAGCATCACGTGGCCGTGCAGCCGCTCCCGCAGCGGATGCCGGTCAGCGAGGTCGCCGAACTCGACCAGCACGCCGCGGTGCCGCCCCAGGGCCAACTCGCACTCGATGACGTCCTCGACCGCGGTGAGACGCTGATCCTCCAGGCGGGCACGTGCCCCGTCGACGAACGCGCCGGACGCACCGGCGAGGGCGGGCCCGCTCCACACCCGCAGCGCCGAGCGCAGCATGCCGACCGCCTCGGCCGTCTGCCCAGCGGCCGCCGCGGACCGGCCGCGCTGCCACTGCGACTGGAAGTCGGCCAGATCCAGCTCGTCGGGCCGCACGCTCACGGCGTATCCGCTGCGGTCACCGTGCACCGCCTGCTCGGCGCCGTACTCTCGCAGCCAGACCCGGATGGCGTGGACCGCCGAGTGGATCTGCTTGCGTGCGGTCGGCGGAGCCGTGCCGGCCCACATCGCCTCCATGATGGCGTCCAGCGTGACGATCCGGTTGGCGTTCAGCAGCAGCAGGGCGAGCAGACCGCGCCGCTGCGAGCGCGCCAGGGACGCGGCGGCCCCGTCGTGCGCGACGGCGACCGGGCCCAGGACCACGAACCGCACGCCGACACCACCCACCAGTCTCAGGGAATACGGCTCCATCATGCGCCCCCGCCGCCGGGCTGTATATCCAACGTGGACCGACTGTGTGAGCGCTCACCTTCAGTCTGGAAAGGACGATTCGGCAACACCAAGGAGGATCACGTGCAACGGCACATCCGCACGGCGCTGGCCACCCTGCTGCTCGTCGTGGCGGCGCTGTTCGCAGCGCCGTCGCCGGCGCAGGCGGCCTGCTGGAACCTCGGCTGCAACGGCTACTACTACGACGCGGCCGGATGCACCGACGCATACCGGAAGTCGCCCATTCAGCGGGGCACCCTCGGCTCCAGGACCGAATGGTGGCTGGAGATCAAGTACAGCCCCAAGTGCGGCGCCGCGTTCGCCTATCTGCACAACCACACCGAGTACAAGGGCAACGAGTACCGCACCGAATGCCGGGCGCAGGTGTGGACGATGAACGTCGTCACCGAGCAGGAGTACGGCAACTACTACTACGAGCCGGTGGAGACCCCGACGTACAACTTCGCGTACACCAAGATGTCCGGTGACTACGGCACCAACATCAAGGCGTTCGCGAACGTGGTGTGCAACATCATCGACCACGGCAAGCAATCGGGATGGATCCACGCCACCAGCGCCATCCAGGAGAACTGATCCGTCGCCGGGCGGGACGGGGGTATGCGGCGGTGCCGCGTCCTCCCGCCCGGCGTCGCCGGCGACCGTCAGACCGGACTGGCGACCGGCTGGTCGAACTGGGTGCGGTAGAGCTCGGTGTAGCGGCCGTTGCGGGCCATGAGCTCGGTGTGCGTGCCGCGTTCGACGATCCGGCCCGCCTCGATCACCAGGATCTGGTCGGCCTGGCGGACCGTGGACAGCCGGTGCGCGATCACCACCGACGTACGCCCGGCCAGCGCCTCGCCGAGCGCCTCCTGCACCGCCGCCTCCGACGTCGAGTCCAGGTGCGCGGTCGCCTCGTCCAGCACCACCACCCGCGGCCTGGCCAGCAGCACCCGGGCGATGGTCAGCCGCTGCCGCTCGCCGCCGGACAGCCGGTAGCCGCGCTCGCCGACGACCGTGTCCAGCCCGTCGGGCAGCTCGGCGACCAGGTCGGCCAGCCGGGCCCGGCGCAGCGCGTCCCACAACTCCTCGTCGGTGGCCTCCGGCCGGGCGAGCAGCAGGTTCGACCGCACGGACTCGTGGAACAGGTGGCCGTCCTGGGTGACCATGCCGAGCGTCTCGCGGATCGTCTGCTGCGGCAGGTCGCGTACGTCCACGCCGGCCAGCCGGATCGTGCCGCCGTCGGCGTCGTACAGGCGCGGCAGCAGCTGCGCGATCGTCGACTTGCCCGCGCCGGACGAGCCGACCAGCGCGACGAGCTGCCCCGGCTCGGCCGTGAACGACACGTCGTGCAGCACCTGCGTCCCGCCGCGGGTGTCGAGCACCGCGACCTCCTCCAGCGAGGCCAGCGACACCTTGTCCGCCGACGGGTAGGCGAAGTCGACGCCGTCGAACTGGACGGACACCGGGCCGTCCGGGATCGGCTTGGGCCGCTCCGGCTCGGCGATCAGCGGCTTGAGGTCGAGGATCTCGAACACCCGCTCGAAACTCACCAGCGCGCTCATCACCTCGACGCGGGCGCTGGCCAGCGAGGTCAGCGGCGCGTACAGGCGGGCCAGCAGCAGTGCCAGCGTGACCACATCACCGGTCTCCAGGGTGCCGCGCAGCGCGAACACACCGCCCAGGCCGTAAACCAGGGCCAGCGCGAGCGAGGAGACCAGCATCAGCGCGGTCACGAACACCCACTGCACCATCGCGGTGCGCACGCCGATGTCGCGCACCCGCCGGGCCCGCGCGGCGAACTCCGCCGACTCGCGCTCCGGCCGGCCGAACAGCTTGACCAGCGTCGCGCCGGGCGCGGAGAAGCGCTCGGTCATGTTGGTGCTCATGGTGGCGTTGTGCTCGGCGGCCTCGCGCTCCAGCCGGGCCAGGCGGTTGCCCATCCGGCGGGCGGGCAGCACGAACACCGGCAGCAGCACCAGCGACAGCAGGGTGACCTGCCAGGACAGCCGGAGCATCACGACCAGGGTCAGCGCCAGCATGACCAGGTTCGACACCACCCCGGACAGGGTGTCGCTGAACGCCCGCTGGGCCCCGATCACGTCGTTGTTGAGCCGGCTGACCAGCGCGCCGGTGCGGGTGCGGGTGAAGAACGCCACCGGCATCCGCTGCACGTGGTCGAAGACCGCCGTACGCAGGTCGAGGATCAGGCCCTCACCGAGGGTCGCCGACAGCCAGCGGGTGGCCAGGCCCAGTCCGGCCTCGGCGAGCGCCAGCACGGCGATGATCGCCGCGAGCCAGACGACCGTCTCGGCGGCGCCCTTGTTGGTGATCGTGTCGATCACCCGCCCGGCGAGCACCGGCGTGGCCACCGCCAGGATCGCGCCGACCACGCTCAGCGCGAGGAAGGCGAGCAGCTGCCCGCGGTGCGGGCGGGCGAAGCCGAGGATGCGCCTGAGGGTGGCCCGGGAGAACGGCCGCCGCTCGTCCTGGGCGTTCATCGCGTGGTAGAGCGAGTTCCACGCGGCCATCTCCATGCTCATCGGGCAGTGCCTTCCCACGGGTACGGGTGCTCGGCGGCGGATCTCCCGCCGCTCGCCACCGTAGAACCTCAAGCGAGGTTGACGTCAACTCGGTTTACGACCCGAGGTCTACCGCACGGGTGGGACAGAACCGCCACCTCAGGCGGCGCGCCGGGCGCCGTCCGCACTGCGCCCGCGGCCCGCACCGACCCCTGCCTGCACCCGGCGACCGGCCGTGACCTGCGGTTCGGCGACCGCGACGCGGACCGGGAACGGGTACACCGGTGCCAGCGGGCCCTCCCCGTCGGCGTCGCCGCCGCGCAGGGACCACCCGGACGAGGGACGGCGGCGCGACGCGGGCGGGTCCTCGCCGCGGAACCGGCGCAGGTTCAGCGTCAGCAGCAGGCCGTACCCGGCGAGCACCAGGCCGTGCGACATGATCCGCTCCGCCTCGACCCGGCCCGCGAGCGCGTCGTTCGCGGTGAGCAGGCTCAGCATCACCACGAACGCGGTCATCACCGGCAGCAGCGCGGCCGGCCGGGTGCGCCGCCACGCCAGCCAGGCCAGCGCGGCGCCGACGGCGACGTTCCAGGCGGCCGACTCGTGCCACAGGTGGCCGGAGGAGACCGAGCCGACCACGGGGTGGGCGTGCCGGTCGGCGGCGGCCAGGCTGCTGATCTGCGCCACGCCGAGCAGCAGCTGGGCCAGCCCGACGGCCAGCAGCACGCCGCGCAGCGCCGCCGCCGGGTCCCACCGCCGCCGGGGCGGCACGGGGGCCGGGGCCGCCGCGAGCACCGCCGCGAGGGCGTCCTCGCCGAGCGCGGGCACCGGCAGGGCGGCGGCCGTACGCGCGAGCCGGGTCACCGACTCGGCGCGCGACAGCCACCGCGCGCACGCCGCGCAGCCGCCGACGTGCGCGTCGACCGCCTCCCGGTCGGCCGGATCGTCCTCGCCGTCCAGGCGGGCCGACAGCAGCTCGCGTACCTGCTCGCAATCCATGCCCACTCCCATGCGACACATTGTCGCCCCGACCGGCCGGTTGGTTCCCGACGGATGCTGTGACCTGCCGCGCTGTCGCACACCGGGGGGATCGCATCGACGGTCGGCTAACGCTACGCTTCCGGTCATGTCCTACGGCGGCTCCTACGGCGGCGACGACGACCGCGTCACCGCGCTGGCCCTGGCGGCCCGCGGCGGCGACCGCGGCGCCGCGGAGGCGTTCGTGGCCGCGACCCAGCGGGACGTGACCCGGTTCGTGGCGCACCTGGCCGGGCCGGCCGACGCCGACGACCTGGCGCAGGACACGTTCCTGCGGGCGATGCGCGCGCTGCCCTCGTTCGAGGGCCGCTCGTCGGCGCGCACCTGGCTGCTGGCGATCGCCCGGCACACGGTCGTGGACCACCTGCGTTCGGTGTCGCGCCGCCCGCGCGCCGCCGACCTCAGCGACTGGGCCGCCGTCGCCGATGCCGCGCATGCGGGTGCGGGCGGCCGGTTCGACGAGCAGATCCTGCTCACGCAGCTGGTCGCGGGGCTGGACCCGGACCGGCGCGAGGCGTTCGTGGCCACGCAGGTGCTCGGCCTGTCCTACGCCGAGGCCGCCGAGGTGGTCGGCTGCCCGGTGGGCACCATCCGCTCCCGGGTCGCCCGGGCCCGCGACGATCTCGCCGCCGCGCTCGCCGACGGCAGCGCCCCGCGCCGCCACCTGCGCGCCGTCTGACCCGCGCCGCGCGTACCCCTTGATCGGCTGAGTTGCCTGGCACCTGGGCGTATCTTGGGCGCGCGAAGGCCCATGTGCCAGGCAAGTCGGGTGATCTCGGCTCAGGCCGACGCGGGGCGGCGGCGCAGGGCCAGGGTCAGGGCCGCCAGGGCGACGGCGAGGGCGGCGACGCTCAGCGCGAGCGGCCACGGGTCGTCGCCTGTGGCAGCGCCGCCGGCGGGTGCGGCGACCGGGGCCGCCGACGCCTTCGGCACGACCTTGAGCACCGGTGCGGGGTGCTCGACCTCCTCGCCGGGCTCACCCTCCTCGATCCAGCGCACGATCTCGCCGCTGGAGTAGGTCTGCAGCGACTTGAACACGAGCCGGCTCACCTCGGGCACGGGGCCCGCGGACACGTCGAACTCCTGGAACTGCCCCGGCTTGATCGCCGAGGCGGCGTCCGCGGTCCAGGTGATCTTCGAGGCGACCTGGGTGATCTCCCGGTCGTGGCTCTTGATCGGAGTGGCCAGCGTGCGCTTCTCCACCACCGCCGTCCAACCCGGAGCGGGCTTGATGGAGACGCTCGCCAGCGGCGCGTCCGCGGGCAGCACCACCTCGACCTTGACCGTCGAGGCGTCGTCGCGCTCGTTCGGCACCCGGAAGGTCAGCCTCGCGTACCCGCCCGCGGTCACCTCCTTGGGATTGACCGTCACGTGCGCCGCGGCCGGCATCGCCGCCAGGCCGATCATCGCGGCCGCCGCGACGGCGACCACTCCGGCCCGCCGGCGAGCCCTCGCACCGATTCTCATCCGGACACCCCTCCGCCTCAGCGATCACGGCGTGCCTGCGGCAGGCCGGGCGGGCCGGGCAGGGCACCGCGCACCACGGGTCGCCTTCGCGGTCCCGGCGGTTCCCCCACGTATGTGTGGATCCTCACCACTTGGGCAGGAACTTTCCACCTCCCCGAGGCGACGCGCCGGACAGCTCGGCGCCGGGTCGGCGGGTCCACCCGACGTCAAGAAGGGCACCTTCCGCTGCGCATGGCGGCAAGAAGGTGCCCTTCGTTTCCTTTGCTTTGTCACCAGGTGAGGCGGGCGTAGCCGTCGGCGCCGGGCAGGCCCGCGGTGCCGGGGCGGGAGGCGCCGCCGGCGGCACCGCCTTCGGCGGCGAGGCTGCGGTGGTAACCGCCGCGGCCGCCGTTGCCGCCACGGCCGCCGGCACCGCCGGCACCGCCCGCGCCACCCGTGCCGTGCTCGGCGTCGGGGGCCGTGCCGCCCGCGCCGCCGGTGCCGGTGGTGGTCGCGCCGGTGCCGCCCGTGCCGCCGGTGCCGTTGGAGGCGCCGTCGGCTCCGGAGCCGCCCGCCGCGCCGTCCGCGCCGGGCTTGCCCGCGTCGCCGTCCACGCCGTCCTCGGCGGTGCACAGGCTCTCCGTCGGCACGGCCAGAACACCGCCGGTGCCGCCGTCACCGGGGGCGGTGCTGCCCAGGCCGCCGGGGCGGGTCGTGCCGGGACGGCTGGCCGTGGCGTCCATGCCGCCGGGGCCGCCGTTGGAGAACTCCGGGCCGCCCCGGCCACCGCCGCCGCCCGCGGCCCGGGTCAGCACCAGCGGCACGCCGTTGAGCAGCACGTTCACCTCGCTGACCGCGCCGTCGGCTCCGTCGGCGCCCGCTGCGGAGGCCTGACCCGGATTGCCGTTGCCGCCCGGTGAGCTGGCTGCGCCACCGGTCGCGGCCGCCGCGCCCCGGCCGCCGCCGCCGCCCCGGCCGACCACGATGGACAGCTGGGTGGCGGCCAGGTCGGCGGGCAGCTCGCAGCGCACGTACTGGCCGGAGCCGCCGGAGCCGCCGCCCGCGCCGCCGCCGCCCGAGCTGCCCCCGGCGCCGCCGCCTCCGCCGCGGCCGAACAGGGACCTGCCCCCGCCGCCACCGCCACCGCCCGCACCGCCGGCGTTGCCACCGCCGCCGCCCCCGCCGGCACCCCACAGCTCCAGCGTCACCGCCACGCCGGACGGCAGGTCGAACGTGTACGTGCCCGCCGATGTGTAGAGCTGCTCCCCCGCCGCGCGGGCGCTCCACGCCGCGGTGCCGCCCAGCGGCACGGCCAGAGCCCCGGCGAGCAGTGCCGCGGCGACCGCGACCACCCGATCCGACTTTTTCACCAGATGTCACCTTTCCTGAGGATCGGCAAGATCCTACGGAGCAGGCATCGACATCTCCGGTATCGCCACACCCGTGACCTGGGAAAACGCGGGGGCTGACGGCGGGTCAGGAGGAGGTGAAGCGGGGCGAGGCGGCGAGCCGGGCGTACGTGACCATCAGCGGGCGCAGCCCGCGCCGCTCGTAGACGCGCGCGGCGGCGTGGTTGTCGGCGAGCGTGGAGATGTAGAGGTCGCCGATGCCCAGCTCGGACAGGCGCGCGTCGACGGCGTCGAGCAGCCGGGTGCCGACGCCCCGGCCGCGATGGCTCGCCGCCACCGACAGCGTCTCCAGCTCGGCGATCCGGCCGCCGGACACCCACGTGTCGTCCGGCCCGTCGAAGACGTGCGTGAAGGCGTACCCGACGAGCGCCGGGCCGTCCTCGGCCAGCAGGATGAACGAGCCCGGCTCGGCGATCCAGCGCCGGTACAGGTCGCGGCGCAGCGGCCAGGACCGCTCGTCGCCGAACATGACCAGCTCCGGCGCGATCCGGCGGTGGTGCTCGTGCAGGGCCAGCCACAGCGGCTCCAGCGCGTCGATCGCCTCCGCGCCGGCCAGGCGCACGGTCACCCCGGTGTCGCTCACGAAGATCACGCTACCGAAACACTCCCGCCCCGGCGGAAGAAGCGCAGCCGCCCGGCATCCGGCTAACACCTGCGGGCGACGACGATGTCGGGATCGTCGGTGGCGTCCGCGGTGAAGCCCGCCGCGGCCAGCTCCGCGTCGAACTCGGCCGCGGTGGCCAGATGGCCGTCGAACGCCTCGGCGGCCGTGCGGACCAGCGCGCCGTCGCGGCTGACCCGGTAGTCGAAGCGCCAGCGCACGGCGCGCGGGCCGACGCGTTCGGTGGTCACCTCGCCGCTGTACAGATCCCCGCCGACCGGCCAGGAGGGCAGGTCACGGCGCGAGTCCGCGGCCTCGGTCGGCGGGCGCTGCACCACCAGCCGACCGCCCGGCACCAGCGCGTCGGCCAGCGCCGCCAGGGCCGCCGCGCGGTCGGCGGCGGGCAGGCCCGCCATGGTGTTCAGGCACCAGCCGAAGTCGGCGACGCCGCGCAGGCCGAGCTCCTGCACCGGGCGGGCGTGCACCCGGATCCGGGCCGCCGGGTCCGGATGCTCGGCGAGCCGGCTGAGCAGCACGGCCCGCATGGCCGCGGCCGGCTCGACCGCGTGCACCACGACGGGGCAGCGGCGGGCCAGCACCATCACGTCCAAACCGGTGCCCGCGCCGACGTCCAGCACGCCGACCTCGGGCGCGCCGAGCCAGCGGTCCAGCAGGCGGCCGGTCAGCCGCCGGTGCTCGACCGCCTGCAGCAGGTCGTAGAACTCGGCGGTGACCGCGTACCCCTGGCTCATCAGCCGATCATGTCAAAGCGCAGGTCACGGGGTGGCGTGCCGCTCCAGGAACTCGCGCAGGGCGGCCTTGGGCCGGGCGCCGACCGACGAGGCGACGACCTCGCCGCCGCGGAACACCAGCAGGGTGGGCATGGACAGCACCCGGTACGCGCGAGCGGTGGCCGGGTTGGCGTCGGCGTCGAGCGCGGCCACCGTGATCCGGTCGGCGAACTCCTCGGCCAGCTCGGCCAGCGTCCGCGAGATGGCCTTGCAGGGCGGGCACCACTCGGCCCACACGTCGACCAGCACCGGCCGGTCGGCGCGCAGCACCAGCTCGGCGAACGTGTCGTCGGTGACGGTCAGGACCGCGGCAGCGGACTGGATCTTCTCGGACATGCCTTCTCCCGTCGGGCGATCGCCTGGGTGAGCTGGGCGTGCAGCTGCTCGCGCACCTCGCCGAGCCGGCCGAGATACGCGTCGACCTCGGCGAGCTTGCGCCGCAGCACGGCGACCGAGTCGGGGCAGACGCCGCCGGACTCGTGGCCCGCCCGCAGGCACGCCACGAACGGGCGGATGTCGTCCAGGTCGAACCCGATCGCGAGCAGCTCCCGGATCTCGCGGACGACGCGCAGCTCCGCCTCGTCGAACGCCCGGTAGCCGTTGGCGGCCCGCTGCGAGCGGACCAGCCCGTGCTCCTCGTAGTAGCGCAGCGTCCGGGCGCTCGTGCCGGCACGTCGTGCGAGCTCGCCGATGCGCATCCGTCCTCCTCACCCGCCTGTCCCGGACCACGCTAAACATTGCCGCCGGTGTCAGGGCAAGCGTGGGCCCGGTCACGCCCGGCCCGCGGTGCGCTGCCGCCGGTGCACCCCCGGGCGCGGAGCCTGGCGCACGGGTACGTCACAGAGCGCGACCTGCCGGGAACAAACAACCGTCATCGGTGTTTGTCGTTGGTGCGGGTGGGGATATCGACCGCGGCGACGGACTCGGGGAGGGGCGGGCGCATGGCGGCATCGGAGGTGGTGCTCGGCGGGGTGCTGGCGGGCGCGTACGTCATGCTGCTGGTGCTGCGCCGCCGCGCCGCGCGCCTGCGCGCCGAGACGGGTGGACGGGTCCGTGCCGGCCGGGCGCTCGCCCGCGGCGTCCGCCACCAGGTGCGGGTGCTGCGCACCGGCCTGCGCCGCCACGCCACCGGCACGCTGCGGCGCCGCCCGGCCCGCCCCGCCCGGCGCACCCTGCGGCGGCTGCCGGTCCGCCCCGCCAACCGCAACGCCCTCGCCTGACCGGCTCCCCCGAACGAACCTGACCGGATTCCTCGATCGAGGCTCCGGCCCTGCCGCCGGAGCAGCGTGGCCGGAGCCTCGATCAGGTATGCCGCGTGCCTCCGCCGAACGGCGCGGCGCGGGACGGCCCGCTCAGGGCTGGTTGCGGGTGACCGTGGCCCGGTCGCCGACGGCCTCGCGTACGGCCGTCAGCAGGTCCACCGGCTCCTGGCCGGTCAGCGTGCCGACCACGCTGTTGATCGATTCGAGGACCTGGCCCAGCACGCCCCGCGGCTCGTGCACCTCGACCCGGACCGTGCCGTCCTCCGAACGGATCATGACCAGGCCGTACTGCAGGCCCTTGTCGCGGTAGGCCGGTTGGGGGGCGTCCTTGCGCAGGTCGATCACCTGCCCGCCCCTGCGCCGCTCGAACTCGTGCATCACCGCGCCGACGGCCAGCGCGCCGCCGATGAGCACGGCGATGGTGATCGGCTCACCGCGGTCGCCCTCGCGCAGCAGCTGCACGTCGTGCTCTTCGGCCAGCGCGGTCAGCTCCGCGAGTTCGTCGTCGGACAGGTCTTCCAGGACCAGCCTGCTCACAGGGGATCTTCTCCAAGGGTCGTCGGTACGCCGCACCGGCCCGGCCCCCGTGCGGCCCGGTGCGATGGTGGGTCAGGTGTAGAGCGCCAGCGGCATGAACTCGATCCAGTCGCCGTCGGCCGCGGTCGCACGGTAGTGCTCGTGCAGCGCGCGCACCACGTCGAACACGCCGTCGCCGGCGGCGGCCACCCGGCTCTGGGCCAGCAGGTGCCGCCCGGTCTCGGCCATCGCGTAGTCGAGCACCCGCCACAGCGGCAGGGCCAGCGCACCGGCCCCCGCCGCGATGAACGAGCGCACGAAGCCGACCACGTCGCCGCCGGACGTCTGCGCGCCCTGCCCGGCCAGGCACGCGCCGAGGACGGTCAGCCGGTTGCCGGTCAGCCGCAGCCGCAGCGCCACGTCGAACGGGGTGAGCCGGTCCGGCCGACCCTGCCGGTCGTTGATCTGCAGGAACGGCCCCAACTCGCCGTACTCGGCGAGATACCGGCCGTGGCCGGCGTAGACGAAGAACTCCGGTCGCAGCCGGACCGCGGCGGCCAGGCCGTCCCAGTCCGCCTCGTGGCGGCGGACGTCCACGCCCAGCCCCTTCGGCAGGCGGCCCGCGACCAGCATCCGGTGCTCGGGCCAGCCGGTGCCGACCAGCTCCCGGCCGCTGATGACCGGGTCGTCGACCACCATCGCGGCCAGGTCGTCACCGGCGCCGACGCGCTGGCGGCGCAGCAGGTAGCGGCCCCGGGTCACGAACGCCGTCACGCTGACCGACAGCGACAGCGGCACCTGCGCGCCCAGCGGCAGCGAGCCCTCGGCGTACCCGTCGGGGGAGGCGATGTGGAACGGCACCGAGAACAGCCCGTCGGTCGGGACCACGACGAGGTGGTCCAGCCGCGCCGGATCGCCCAGCTCGGCCCACAGCGGCTCGATCAGCAGCCGCCAGATCCGGCGGCTGTGCTCCTCGCGCGGCGACCTGACCGAGGCCAGCTCGCCGATCAGCTCCTGCACCGGCGCGTACGGTCCGCACACGACCGGGCGGCGCAGCCCGTCGCGGATGACGAACGCGGCCAGCGTCTGGCCCGCGCCCTGCCCGTAGGTGAAGTAGCGGACCAGGGCCGTGCCCGGATGATTGATGACGAACATCTCCGCCCGCCGGGCCACGTCGGGGTCGTGCGGCGCGGCCTCCAGCGGCCGCCGCAGGAACTGCTCCTCGAAGCGGCTCTCCCGCTCCATCAGCGCGACCCGGTCCGCCTCGACGGCCACCGGGTCGGCGGCCCGGCGCAGCCCGCCGCGCCGCCCGCCCCGCGTCCCGCCGACCTCGGCATCGTCGGCAGCAGCATCGTCGATACCGACGACGGCGGTCTCCGGGTCAGCGGTCACGACGTCCGGCGTCTCGGCGCCGCGGCGATCGAGTCCCGCCGGCGCGGCCTGTGCCGCGGGAGCTTCGCCGGGCGCGGTCCGGTCGGCGCTCCCCTCGCCGGACCCGCCGTCGGCGGCCGGGCCGGACTCCCCCTCCGTCAGGTCGAGCTGTGGCAGGGCCGCGGTCGACATGAGGTCGAGCAGCTCGCGGCCGGACGACTCCTCGACCAGCGAGAAGATCTCCTCGTGGTGCTCGCGGTCGCCGAGTCCCGCCGCCAGCTCACCCACCAGGTGCGCGATGCGGCGCGCGTACACCGGCCGCACCGCGCCGCCGTAGGCGCGCTTGTACGCCGGCAGCGCGATGACCTGCCGCACCGAGCGGGCCATCTCCAGCTCCCGCCCGGCCGCGTCGGCGCGGGCCGTCCGGCCCTCCTCGGTGTCGGGCAGGGTCGCCGCGACGCCCTGGTAGCAGGCCACGGTGAACGAGCGCAGATCGATGTCGAGCCCGGCGGCGCCGCCGGTGGCCGCGGCCTCCTCGGCCAGCTCGGCGAGCAGCGCGGCCAGCTCCTGCGCGCCCTCGAAGCCACCGCGGCGGCGGGCCAGCTGCTGCTGGGCGATCCGGCGCCCGCGGGCCCACCGCAGGTGGAGCACCCGGCGGTAGAGCTCGTCCGACTCGGCCGGGTCGCGGTGCAGCGCCACGTGGTGCGCGCCGACGAGGATCGCCTGGTGGTTCAGCGACTGCGCCTGCCGGTAGCTGTCGCCGAGCGCGTCCGAGACCGCCAGCGAGCGCCGCGAGCGGCCGAGCGCGCCCACCGGCTGCTTGTCGTGGTGCAGCGCGAACGACAGGTTGTGCAGCACGTTGGAGTAGCCGCGCAGGAACTCGCGCCAGCGGCGGTCCAGCGGCAGCGCGGTGCCGTCGCGCGGCACGCCCTGCTCGTCGGCGGTGCGCTCGCAGCAGGCCGCCTCGGCGAGCATGTCCGCGATGACCGCGGCGGTGCGCTGCGCCATCACCTCGGGTGCGGCCTGGCGGGCCTCCTCCAGCCGGGCGCGCAGCACGTTGGAGCGCAGGTCCGGCAGGCACCACCACAGGTCGTGCCGCTCGGCGAGCTCCAGCGCGGTGGTGAAGTGCATGCGGCCGCGGGCGTGGCTGCCGCTGCGGTAGAGGATGCGGCCCGCGCCGTCGTTCCAGCGGGCGGCCGCGTACGCCGGGAACCGGTCCTCATCGGACGGGTCGAGCAGGTCGGCGAGGCGGGCCGCGTCGCCGCGCGACTCGTCGACCAGGGCCAGGCCGTGCCGGAGGTCGAGCTCGACGTCGGCGCGCACGATCTCGCACCAGTAGGCCCCGACCCGGCGCGCCAGCCGGCCCGCGCCCGCACCGGGCACCGGGCGGAACGCCTGCTTCAGCTGGAGCACGCCACTGACCAGGCCGTGCCGGAAGGGCACGTCGTAGTCGACGTCGTACACCTGGACCAGGTCGCGCACGTGCAGGCTCGCCACGATGCGGGCGATCTCCCCCACCGGGTCCGTGCCGTCAGTGTCCACCCACGCCTCCCCTACGGCCCCGTGCCGCCGACGCTAACACCGCCCCGACCAGCGGTGTTCCCTCGCGTGGAGGACGGTGGCGGGGCCGACCGTCCACATTGCGCAGACTACGCGGCGGCCCCCGGCGACCGCGCGGAGGGGCGGTGTCACTGCTGGGGCGGGCGCGGCCGCGGGATGGGCTGCAGGAACGTCTGACGGTGGTTGCGCAGCACCTCCGGGACGAGCCAGGCGGCGCCGCTGACCAAGACGGTCAGCATGAGCAGCACCGACAGCGACGGCAGGCCGGACAGCACGACCGCCAGCGCCCCGGCGACCAGGTAGACCACGACGGCGCCGAAGCGCCGCTGCCGGATCACGGCCGGCTCGCCGTGCTCGGCGATCCACCAGCCGGGCGGCACGGCCCGGCGCCGGTGGATCTCCAGCTGCAGCGCCTTGCTGGCCGCCTCCCAGACGGCACGGCGGTAGTCGTAGTCCTCGGCGTCGAAGTCGGTCGGGAAGCGCCGGCGCAGCACGGTGAGCCGGACGAACAGCGTCTCGTCGGGCACGCGACGGAGGTCGTGCAGTGGTACTCCGGACATGTCGGATACCTCCCGATCTGCGGATCGGGATCGACGCTACCGTCGCACCGCTACCACCGGGATCACCCGCCGGAGGTACGCCTCAGCGGTAGATGCCCTCGGCGTACTGCGGGCCGTAGTAGCTCTCCAGCTCCGCCAGCGACCGCTCCGGGCGCTCCAGCGTGCGGACGATCTGCGCCCGCGACGGCGCCGCGTCGGGCCGCCAGCCCTCGTGCTGCCACAGCGCCGCCCGCAGGAACGCCTTCGAGCAGTGGTAGAAGACCTCCTGCACGTCCACGACGAGCGCCAGCGCCGGCCGGTGTCCCTTGACGACCATGCGGTCGAAGTACGGCGCGTCGGTGACCAGCTCGGCCCGGCCGTTGATGCGCAGCGTGTCGGTCCGGCCCGGGAGCAGGTAGAGCAGCCCGACGTGCGGGTTGGACAGGATGTTGAAGAACCCGTCGGCGCGGCGGTTGCCCGGCCGCTCCGGGATCGCGATCGTGGTGTCGTCGAGCACCAGCGTGAACCCGGCCGGGTCGCCCTTGGGCGACACGTCGCAGGTGCCGTCCGCGGCGGACGTCGCGACCAGGCAGAACGGCGACGCGGCCAGCCAGGCGCGGTCGTGCTCGTGCAGGCTGGTGCGGGTCTTGGCCGCCGCCGCGGCGGTCGGCTCGCCCAGCAGCTCCCGCAGCTGCTCCGGCGAGGTGATGCGCTGTGCCGCATCCGTCATGGCGGCGCCTCCCCTTCGGTGCCCTGTGCCGGGTCAGCGTATCCCGACGGTCCGGCGGCCGGCGGGGGCGCCGATCACCGGAATGTCCGACAGGCGGGTGGTTCTGTCATACAACTGTCATGAATCCGCCGGATTACCGCCGTACGGCCGGGGAATCCTCAGATCCCAGCCACGGGAGGTGACGGTGGACGACGCGGTCCCTACGGGTGCGGGCACGGTGCCAGCCGTGCCACTGGTCGAGGTGCGGGGGCACGGCCACCTCGACGTTCGGATGCCGTCGCCGTCCGGCGACCGCTCGCCGGGCCGGGTGACGCCATGATCCGCGGCCGCCGGTACGGGCTGATCGTGGCAGCCGACCGCCTGCCCCCGGCCGACCCCGACGACGCGCGCGAGTCCGTGGACGCCGCGCTGGCGTCGCTGCGCCCGCTGGTCGCGGCGCAGTCCGGGGCCTGGGCGCCGGCCGGCGGCGAGTCCGGCGGCGACGGGGTCATCGGCGTCGCGCCACCGGCCGGCGCGGACGCCGCGGCGCTGGGCGCGCGCCTGCTGCACTCCCTCGACCATCACCGGCCCGCGGATTTCCCGGCCGGCTGGTTCGACAGCTACCTGTCGGTCAACCGCCGGGTGGCCGCCGCCGTGGCCGCGTCGGCATCGGGCGCCGCGACCGTGTGGGTGCACGGCCACCAGCTCCAGCTGCTGCCGCGCATGCTGCGGCGGCTGCGCCCCGACCTCACCGTGGCGATGCACCTGCACTGCGCGTTCCCGCCCGCCGAGACCTACGCCCGCCTGCCCGAGCACCGGGCGCTGCTGTCCGGCCTGCTCGGCGCCGACGTGATCGCGCTGCCGCACCACCGCGCCGTGGACAACCTGCTCGACCTGGCCGGGCGGGTGCACGGGCTGCCGGTGCGCGACGGCCGCATCGCCGCCGGGCACCGCGGCGTACGGGTCATCGCCTACCCCCTGCCCGCCGACACCGCGGCGGCCCGGCGGCTGGCCGCGCTGCCACAGCTGCGCGCCGGGGCGGCCCGCCTGCGGGCGGCGCTGCGGGTGACCGGACCCGTGCTGCTGTCGGTGGCCGGCTGGGACCCCGCCGACGCCGTCGAGCAGCGCCTGGACGCGTTCGAGCGGTTCCTCGCGCAGCACCGCCCCGCCCCGGGCACCGTCGCGCTGCTGCACGTCGCGTGCGGCGAGCCGCGTACGCCCGCCGAGCACGGCCAGCGCGAGCGCGTGGAGCGGCTCATCGCGAAGATCAACGGCAGTCACGCCAGCGTCGGGCAGGCCGTCGTCCACTACGTACGCAGCGACCCCGACCGGCGCGACCTCGTCGCGCTCTACCTGGCCTGCGACGGGATGCTGGCCACCCCGACCCATCACGGCGCCGTCGCCGCGGCGCACGAGTTCGTCGCGGCCCGCGGCGAGCTCGGCGCGACGGTCGTGGCCAGCGAGTCGAGCAGCACCGCGGCCGCGCTGCCCGGCGCGATCGTGGTCAACCCGCACGACGCGATCGCCTTCGCCGCGGCCGTCGCCCGCGCCGCCGGGGTGGGCGGCCCGCCGCCCCCGGCCCGTGACGCGGACGCGCCCCCCGCCCCGGAGGTCTGGGCACGACGGCTGCTCACCGCCGTGCAGGCGCGTGCCGCCGCGACACCGGCGCCGCGCGGCGTCCGGACCCGGCGCCTGCCCGCGGCACCCGGGCACACCCGGCCCGGCGGGTACGCGGCCGGCTGGGCACCACTGGCCGCGCGGCGCGCCGCCGGGCGATGATGCGGGGATGGTTGCCGTACTGGTCATCGAAGACGACGACCGGATCCGCCTGTCGCTGACCCTGGCCCTGGAGGACGAGGGATACACGGTCCACGCCGCGGCAACCGCCGAGGAGGGGCTGCTGCGCCAGCGGCGCGAGCCCGCCGACACGGTGCTGGTGGACCTGATGCTGCCCGGCATCGACGGCTTCGAGTGCATCCGCGAGCTGCGCCGCCACGACGACGTGCCGATCGTCGTGGTCAGCGCGCGCGACGACACGCACGACATCGTGGCCGCGCTGGAGGCCGGCGCCGACGACTACGTGGTCAAGCCCGTCGCCACCAAGGAGCTGACCGCCCGGCTGCGGGCGCTGCGCCGCCGGGCGCGGGCCGCCACCGCCGGGCCGCGCGCGACCGCGGTCGGCGACCTGGAGGTCCGGCCGCAGGCGGGCGAGGTGCTGCTGCGCGGGCAGCCGCTGGCGCTGACCCGCACCGAGTTCCGCCTGCTGTGCGAGCTGGCCGAGCACGCGGGCCAGGTGCTGTCCCGCCAGCAGCTGCTGGAGCGGGTGTGGGAGTACGACTTCGGCGACGAGCGCCTGGTCGACGTCCACATCGGGCGGCTGCGGCAGAAGGTGGAGGACGATCCGGGCACGCCGGCCAGGCTGGTGACGGTCCGTGGCCTCGGCTACAAGCTGCAGCGATGATCCGGCGGCCGGGGCTGCGGGCACGGGTCACCGCGGGCTTCGCGGTGGGGGCGCTCGGCGCCTCGACCGTCATGGGCGTGCTGTCCTACCAGCTCACCGAGCGGTTCCTGCTGGCCGAGCGGGAGAGCTCCGCGGTCCGGGCCGTCGCGCTGGACGCCAACATCGTGGCGGCCGGCCTGGACGCCGAGCCGCCCGACGCGCTGGCCGTGCTCAGCTCGCTGGACACCGGCCCCAACCGGCGGGCGCTGATCCGCCGCGACGGCCGCTGGTTCTCCAGCAAGGCCGACACCGCCAACACCATCGAGGACATCCCCGCCGAGCTGGTGAGCCTGGTCGAGCAGGGCCGCCCGGCGATCCAGCGGATCGAGGTCGCGGGCACTCCCGCCATGGTCATCGCGATGCCGCTGGACGGCGGGGCGTACCTCTACGAGGTGGACTTCATGCGCGAGCTGGACCGGTCGCTGAAGGACCCAGGAGTTGTCGCGACAACTCCGGGAGATCGGAAGTGCGTCGGGGAGGGGAAGAGG
>NZ_JBFAOU010000171.1:0-17335 GCF_040675365.1 Catellatospora sp. NPDC049609
GGCTGCGGCGCCGGTCGGCGTTGGCGACGACCTCCCACTGCAGCGCGGTCGGCGTCGGTGGTGTATCCCGTCTTGTACCCGACCTGCCTGGCAAACGGGGGTATGAAGGCCGTTCATAAGCCCGATTGCCAGGCAAGTCGGATGATCTGGTGGCACGGTGAGGGCATGGAACTCCTGATCGGAGTGCTCTGCCTGGTCGTGATCGCGGTCGTGGTCGTGGCCTGGGTGGCGTCGCTCTACAACGGGCTGGTCCGCGCGCGCAACCAGTACCAGAACGCGTTCGCGCAGATCGACGTGCAGCTCACCCGGCGGCACGACCTGATCCCGAACCTGGTCGAGACGGCCAAGGGCTACCTGCGGCACGAGCGGGAGACGCTGGAGGCGGTCACCGCCGCCCGCACCGCGGCGATGACCGCCCAGGCCACCGCGGCCCGCAACCCGGGCGACCCGAACGCCATGCAGGGCCTGTCGAGCGCCGAGAACGGGCTCACCCAGGCGCTGGGCAGGCTGTTCGCGGTGTCGGAGGCGTATCCGGACCTCAAGGCCAACCAGAACATGATGCAGCTGTCGGAGGAGCTGACCTCCACCGAGAACCGCGTCGCGTTCGCCCGCCAGGGCTACAACGACGCGGTCATGGCGTACAACAACAAGCGCGAGACCTTCCCCGGCAGCGTGCTCGCCGGGCCGTTCGGGTTCCACAAGGCCGCGCTGCTGGAGATCGACGACCCGGGCAAGCGCGAGGCGCCGCGCGTGCAGTTCTGACGCCCCGCCGCGATGGACTTCTTCGAGCGCCAGCGCCAGGTCAAGCGGATGTCGACCCGCCTGATCGTGCTGTACGTGCTGGCCGTGCTGCTGATCGTGATCGTGGTCGACGTGGCCGTGGCGTTCGCGCTGGGCGCCTTCGAGGCCCCGCCGGGCGAGCTGGCCTGGCTGATGGTGTGGACGTCGCTGCTCACCGGCGGAGCGATCCTGCTCGCGTCGCTGTTCCGCACCATCGGGCTGCGCTCCGGCGGCGGCAAGGTGGCCCGCGACCTGGGCGGGGTGCTGGTGCCCGAGGACACCACCGACCTGCGGCTGCGCCGCCTGCGCAACGTGGTCGAGGAGATCGCGCTGTCCTCCGGCGTGCCGGTGCCCGAGGTGTACGTGCTGGAGGACGAGCAGGGTATCAACGCGTTCGCGGCGGGCTGGTCCCCGGCCGACGCGGCGATCGCGGTCACCCGGGGCGCGCTGGACCGGCTCAACCGCGACGAGCTGCAGGGCGTCATCGCGCACGAGTTCAGCCACGTGCTCAACGGCGACATGCGGATCAACATCCGGCTGATCGGGCTGCTGTTCGGCATCCTGTTCCTGGCCATCATGGGGCGCACGTTCCTCTACGCGGGCGCGTTCGGCGGCGGTCGCGACCGGCGGGACCAGGGCAGCAACCCGCTGCCCCTGATCGGGATCGCGCTGGTCGTGGCCGGCTCGGTGGGCGTGTTCGCGGGGCGGATCATCCAGGCGTCGGTGTCGAGGCAGCGGGAGTACCTCGCCGACGCGTCGGCGGTGCAGTTCACCCGGCAGCCCGCGGGCCTCGCCGGAGCGCTCAAGAAGATCGGCGGGCTGGACGCGGGCTCCCGGCTGGCCACGCCGAAGCTCGACGAGGTCGGGCACATGATGTTCGGCGAGGCCCGCGCGCACTCGCTGTTCGCCACCCACCCGCCGCTGGTCAAGCGGATCCAGGCGCTCGAACCCGGCTTCGACCCGGCCCAGCTCGACGCGCTGGCCCGGCGCTGGCAGGCCGAGCCGCCGTCCGGGCTGGTCGAGGATGCGGCGATGGGACTGGCCGTCGGCGCCACGGCGGAGCAGATGCCCGGCCCGGAGGTCCGCCAGGCGGTGCGCCCGGAGGCCGTGGTGGCCGCCGTCGGCACGCAGCAGCAGCCCGCCGACCGGCGCGGCGGGTCGCTGCTGGACCGCATCCCGCCGGAGCTGCTGGCGCTGGCCCGGCGCGGCGACACCGCGCCCGGGCTGCTGTTCGGGCTGCTGCTGTCCGAGCATGCCGAGGTCCGCCAGGAGCAGCTGGCCGCGCTGCGCGAGCGGCACGGCGAGGGCGCCGCCGCCGACGCGCTCGTCGAGGCGGGGCGGCTGGCCGGGCTGCACCCGCTGCTGCGGCTGCCCGTGGCCCAGCTGTGCTTCCCCGCGCTGCGCACCCACCCCATCGCGCGCCGGCAGGACCTGGTCGCCACCGTCGAGGTGCTGTCGCGCGCCGACGGCCGGATCAGCGTGTTCGAGTACGCCCTGTCCCGGCTGCTGCACCGCGAGCTGTACGAGGCGACGTACGACACGCCGCCCTGGCCGGTCCGCGCGCGCAGCCTCGCGCAGTGCCGCAACGCGATCGCGGCGCTGCTCGCGGTGCTGGCCCGCGCCGGTCACCCCGACGAGGAGTCGGCCGAGCGGGCGTACCGGGCGGGCCTGGCGGTGATCCTGCCCGGTCAGGCGATCCCGATGACGGCCCCGCAGCAGGGGGTGCTGGCGCTGGACGGCGCCTGGCCGATGCTGGACGGCCTCGACCCGCGCGAGAAATCCCGGCTGGTGCAGGCCGTGGTCGCGGTGATCGCCGACGACGGCACCATGACCGTCGCGGAGCAGGAACTCACCCGGACCGTCTGCGGCATGCTCCACTGCCCGCTGCCGCCCCTGAGCTGACCCGCCGCCGCGGCCCACGGGCCGCGACTCTTCAGGACTCGTGGCTTCGGGGGCGGCCGGAGGGCGCGACTGTTCGAGAGTTGCGCAGGCGCGGGTGCTCGGCGGGGCCGGGTCAGACGGCGAGCAGGGTGGGCAGGTGGCGTTCGACGATCGGGAGGACCTCGCCGACCGTCACGTCGCGGCCGAGCTCGGCGCTGAGCGTGGTGACCGAGGCGTCGGTGATGCCGCACGGCACGATGTTGTTGAAGCCGCCCATGTCCGGGTCGCAGTTCAGCGCGAAGCCGTGCAGCGAGACGTTGCGGGCGACCCGGATGCCGATCGCGGCGATCTTGCGGTCGGGGCCGCGCTCGTCCTCGCGCACCCACACGCCCGAGCGGTTGTTGCCCTTGATCCGGGTGGTGGCCACGCCCAGCTCGGCGCAGACGTCGATGAGCATCTGCTCGGTGCGCCGCACGTGCGCGACCACGTCGGCCAGCCCGCCGCGCTGCTCCGGCAGCCGGACGATGGGGTAGCCCACCAGCTGCCCCGGCCCGTGCCAGGTGATCTTGCCGCCGCGGTCGACGTCCACCACCGGGGTGCCGTCGAACGGGCGCTCCCAGGGCTCGGTGAGCTTGCCGGCGGTGTAGACGCTCGGGTGCTCCAGCAGCAGCACGGTGTCGGGTTCGGTGCCGGCGACGACGCCCGCGTGCAGGCGGCGCTGCTCCTCCCAGGCGGTCAGATATTCGACGGTGCCGGCGCGACGGATCACGAGAGCCGGCGAGACGATGCTGGTCACGTTGCTCAGGCTACTCGTGACCAATGCCGAGGCCAGCAAAGGTGCTCGGCGTCACCCGTACCCGTGAATGCGTGGCCCGCTCGCGACCAGTATGGTGTCCGCAGCGTGCTTGTGAAAGCTTTCACAAATACTGGCACGCTGTGCCACCTTGCTCACGGACGGAAGGACCAGCCGCGATGACGGCGACGCGGGAGAAGAAGGAGCTCCGGGTCGAGCCGGGGCAGGAGGCTGCGGTCGCGCCCCCACGGCCCAGGCGGTGGCGCTGGCTGCTGCCGGCCGTCGGGCTGGTGCTGTGGCTGCTGGTCAGCGGGGGAATGGGCGGCTTCGCGAGCAAGACCGCCGAGGTGCAGAAGAACGACAACGCCTCGTTCCTCCCCGAGACCGCCGAGGCGACCCTCGTGCTCGAGCAGAGCAAGAAGTTCGCCGGCCTCGACGTCGTCCCCGCGCAGCTGGTGTACGGCCGCGACACCGGCCTCACCGAGGCCGACAAGGCCGCCATCACCGCGCAGCTCGCCGACGTCAAGGCCCACCTCGGCGACCGCCTGGCCGACGTGCCGCTGTTCCCGCAGTTCTCCGACGACGGCAAGGCGGCCCAGGTCACCGTGCTGTTCACGGAGACCGACGCGCAGAAGAACATGGCCGACGTGCAGTGGATCCGCGACCACGTGGGCCTGCCCGACGGGCTGGACGCGCACGTGGGCGGCCTCGGCGGCATCCTCACCGACATGATGGAGGTCTTCGGCTCCATCGACGGCCTGCTGCTGGGCGTCACCGTCGGCATCATCCTGGTGATCCTGCTGGTGGTGTACCGCAGCCCGCTGCTGCCGGTGGTGGTGCTGTTCGGCGCGGGCGTCGCGTTCACCCTGGCCAACGGCGTGGTCTACCTGCTGGCCAAGGAGGAGCTCATCACGGTCTCCGGGCAGAGCCAGGCCATCCTCGACGTGCTGGTGCTCGGCGCGGCCACCGACTACGCGATGCTGCTGGTGTCCCGGTTCCGCGAGGAGCTGCGCCGGACGGTCAGCAAGTACGACGCGATGCGGGTCGCGCTGCGGGCGTCGTTCGAGCCGATCCTGGCCAGCGGCGCCACGGTCATCCTGGGCCTGCTCTGCCTGCTCGTCTCCGACCTCGCCTCGAACAAGGGCCTCGGCCCGGTCGGCGCGATCGGCATCGCCAGCAGCCTCGCCGTCTCGCTGACCCTGCTGCCCGCGATCCTGGCCCTGCTCGGCCGGGCCGCGTTCTGGCCGCTGCGCCCGAAGCACGGCTCCGCGCCGGCCGAGGAGCGCGGCATCTGGGCGAAGGTGTCCGCGCTGGTGGGCCGCCGCGCCCGGCTGGTCTGGATCGGCACCGCGGTGCTGCTGCTGGCCGGCGTCGCCGGGCTGACCCGCCTGGACGCCGACGGCATCCCGCAGAGCGAGGGCTTCACCGGCCGCCCCGACTCGGTCGCCGCGCAGGAGCTGACCACCGCGCACTTCCCCGGCGGCACCGGCAACCCCGCCGAGATCACCACCCGGGCCGAGAAGCTCGACGAGGTGCTGCTCGCGGTACGCCAGACCGCCGGCGTGGCCGAGGCGGCGCCGTTCACCGGCCTGCCCGCCATGCCGGTCGTGCCGCCGGCCGGCGAGGGGCAGCCCGGCACTGGAGCCCAGCCCGGGGCCGAGGGCGGTCCCACCGGTGAGGCCGTGCCCGGCGCGCAGGGCCAGACCGGGGCCGAGGGCGTGCCCGGCACGGCTGAGCAGCCCGGCACGCCGCCCGTGCCGCCGCCCGCCGAGCCGAAGGTGGTGGACGGGCTGGTGCGGATCGACGCGACGCTGACCGACGCGGCCGACTCCCCGGCGGCGCTGGAGACGGTCGAGCGGCTGCGCGCCGCGGTGCACGCCATCGACGGCGCGGACGCCAAGGTCGGCGGGTTCTCGGCGATCAACTACGACGTGCAGCACACCTCGCAGCGCGACCGGAACGTGATCATCCCGCTGGTGCTGGGCGTCATCTTCCTGATCCTGATGGTGCTGCTGCGCTCGCTGATCGCGCCGCTGCTGCTCATCGCCACGGTGGTGCTGTCCTACCTGGCCACGCTGGGCATCTCCGGCATCGTCTTCACCGACCTGCTGGGCTTCCCGGGCGCGGACTCCTCCTACCCGCTGTTCGCCTTCGTGTTCCTGGTGGCGCTGGGCGTGGACTACAACATCTTCCTGATGACGCGGGTCCGGGAGGAGGCCGGCAAGATCGGCCACACGCCCGGCACGCTCAAGGGCCTGGCCGTGACCGGCGGCGTCATCACCTCCGCCGGAGTGGTGCTGGCGGCGACGTTCGCGGCGCTCGCGGTGCTGCCGCTGGTCTTCGTGGTCGAGATCGCGTTCGCGGTGGCGTTCGGCGTGCTGCTGGACACGCTGCTGGTGCGCTCGCTGCTGGTGCCCGCGCTGACCGTCGACATCGGCCGCTTCGTCTGGTGGCCCGGCAAGCTCTGGCGGCGTACCGCCGAATAAGCCCGGGGTGGAAAGGAAGGGCACCTTCTTAACGCCATGCGTATAGGAAGGTGCCCTTCTTCACGCTGCCGACGGTGCCGCCAGGGCGGCGGGGCCGCGCGCCGCGCGGGCGGTTGCGTAAGGTGGCGCCGTGTCGCTGACCACCGTGGAACCCGCCGCCGAGACCGCGCCCGAGACGCCCGCGCCGCGGCGCCGTCCGCACTGGACCGCCGTCGTGGAGACCCTGCTCATCGTCGCGGGCCTGGCCCGGCTGGTCTGGGGCCAGCAGGTCGCGGTCGTCGCCGACGGGGTGGACCGGCTGACCAGCATCAGCCTGCTGCTCAGCGAGGGACGCCTCAACAACAGCGAGTACTCGATCGTCGGCCCGCTGTTCTCGACGCCGCTGTGGCTGCTCGGCAAGGCCGTCGCCACGCCCGAGGCCGGCATCAAGTACTTCAACCTGGTCGTCTTCACCGGCGGGCTGGTCGCGCTCGGGCTGCTGCTGCGCGGCCTGGTGCCCGGCGCGCTGATCCGCCGGTTCATGCTGATCACCGTCGCGGCCAGCATGCTCGCGCCGGACGTCGGCCACTACGGCAGCGAGACGTTCACCATGATGGGCGTGATGGTCGGCATCGTGGTCGTGGTGCGCGGGCGGCGGCGCGGCTGGGGCTGGGCGGCGGCGGTGGTCGGCGCGGTCAACACCCCCGCCACCATGGTCGGCTTCGGCCTGGTCGGCCTCGCCGAGACCTGGCGGCACCGCCGGCTGCGCCTGCTCGTGCCCGTGGTGGTCGCGGCCGCGCTGGTGCTGCTGGAGATCCTGGCCCGCAAGGGCGGGTACGTCGGCGACCGCGGCTCGAAGGACGTCATGCCGTTCTCGGGACGGCCGGGCTTCTCGTACCCGTTCTTCTTCGGGGTGCTGGCGATCCTGTTCGCGTTCGGCCGGGGCATCGTCTGGTACATCCCGGGCATGTTCCTGCCGATCCGGCGGGCGCTGGCCGACGCCGGGCCGCTCGGCGTCGATCTGGCCCGCATCCACCGGCTCTGGCTGCTGTTCGTCGCCGGCCTGGTGGTCGTGTACGCCCCCTGGTGGGCCTGGTACGCGGGCATGTCCTGGGGGCCGCGCTTCTTCCTGGCCGGGATCCTGCCCGCCGCGCTGGCGCTGGCCCTGCGCCTGGGCCACCGGCAGGCCGGGCTCGGCGCGAACCTGCTCACCCTGGCCGTGCTGGTGCTGTCCGTGTGGATCGGCCTGAACAGCCTGTTCTGGCACGAGCTGTGGCCCACCGCCTGCTTCAACACCCCGCAGTCCGTCGAGGCGCTGTGCTGGTACTCACCCGAGTACAGCTCGCTGTGGTACCCGCTGGTGTCCTGGCAGTTCGCCTACCTGACCACGGCGCAGTGGATCAGCGTCGCCTACAGCGCGGTCGTGCTGGGCTGGCTCGGCACCCCGCTGGTGGGCCGCATCGCCGGGCAGCTCGCCGCCGCCTGGCGCGCGCACCTGGCCCCCCGCCTGAACCGCACCGCCTGGGACTGGTGAGGGTCAGGCGACCCTCCACAGCCAGACGTCGGCGACCCGCTGCGGCTCGCCGAGCAGCTCGGTCATCGCGGCCCGCAGCGCGGGCTGGTACGTCGGCCAGTGCGCGCCGTGCACGTCGTCGGCGAGCACCACGATGCTCGCGTTCCAGTAGCGCAGGTCCTCGCGCAGCGCGGCCCGGTCGGCCTCGGTCAGCGCGGGCACGGCGCCGGTCTTGGCGATCGTCTCCAGCAGGGTCTGCGTCGGGCGCGGGATCGGGCCGATGCGGCCGGTGCCGTTCGGGCCGCCGGGGCCGAGGAAGAAGCCCGCGGGCAGCCGGAACACGCTGTCACCCGGCCCGGCCGCGTCGGCCAGCGCGGTGGCCTGCCAGCGCTGGCCGTCGGGCAGCAGGTCGTTGGTGATCGGGACGGGCACCACGGTGCCGCCGTCGGCGACGTACTCGCGCCACTGGCCGGTGGCGAAGAACTCCGGCACGGGGGCGCGGTCCCGGGCGGCCAGCGGGGTCGGGACCAGCGGCAGCAGTGCCACGGCGAACCCGGCGATCCAGGCGGCGCGCGGGCCGGGCAGCTTCACGCCGAGGCCCAGGCTGCCGTCGCGGCAGGTCAGCGCGGTGGCGAGCCAGGCCAGGACGAGGCCGAGCGCGGGCGCGACGATCAGCGCCAGCCGCGACGGCAGCGCGGCGTTGAACACCGGCAGCCCGCCGATCAGCGCCTCGGGCATCCAGACTCCGGTGAGCCGGCCCAGCCAGCGCAGCTCCGGGCCGAGGGAGAGCAGGGCGAACACGCCCGCGGTGACCGCCAGCGCGGCGAGGTCGACCCGCTGCGGGCGGGCGGCGCGGCGCCACAGCAGCACGATGCCGACGATGACGAGCAGCAGCAGCGGTGCGCCGAAGAAGGAGTTCTCCTCGGTGGGGTTCGCGGCCAGGTGCGAGTTCAGCCCGAGCGCGCCGGCCAGCGAGCGCTCCGGCCAGGCGGCGAACGCGGCGAGGTCCTCGTTGTGCACGCGCGGGTCGAAGCCGGTGCCGTGGTAGCGCTGCGGCCCGGCGAAGTGCAGCCACAGCGGGTACGCCAGCAGCGCGCCCGCCACGACCGCGCCGCTGCCCAGCCCGGTCAGCACCTTGCGCAGCAGCGCCTTCGCCTCGGCCCGCCGCACCGCCGCCCAGACCAGGCAGAACACGCCGAGCGCGAGGGCGGTGAAGAACAGCGCCTCGCCCGCGAGCGAGAAGCAGACCGCGATGAGCAGGCCCAGGATCGCGCCGTCGCGCACCGGCCGGTCGCGGCGCACCAGCAGCAGGCAGCGCGCGATGATCAGCGGGATGACCCACTGCGCGGTCCAGTTCAGGTGGGCGTTGGCGTGGGAGATCATCGCCGGGGCGAAGCCGCAGAACAGGCCGCCGATCGCCGCGCCGAGCCGGTTGGCGCCCAGGTGGCGGTGGAACAGCCAGTACCAGGCGAACGCGGTGCCGGCCAGGTTCAGGGTGAGGATCACCAGGAAGGTGATCGCCGGGCCGGCCAGGATGGTCAGCGGCGCGAACAGGAACGCGTACACCGAGATCGAGGTGTTGACGGCGAGGTTCACCCCGTCCGGCACGTTGAGCAGGTGGGTGAAGAGCGGGTCGGCGCCGTTGGTGATCGCGTACGCCCCGTAGGACAGCAGCCACTCGAAGAACGCCTGGTCACCGGAGTTGACGCCGCTGGCGCGGTGCAGCGGGTCGGACCAGAGCCCGGCGGTGACCCAGACCGCGGTGAGCAGCGACACGGCCGCGACCAGCAGGTCGATGCGGCGGCCGCGGGTTCGCGCGGTGGCCCCGGCGTCGCCCCGGTCGGCCGCCTCGGCGAGGTCGGCGGGCGGGCTCAGCGGGCTGGCAGGCGAGGCGATCGACACTCGGCGCAGTTTATCAGCGCGCCGGTGCGGTGCTCCGCGCGCGCATGCGGTGGGGGAGATCGCCAGGGCGTCCCGAAATGTGCCGCCAGGCGACAGTTTCCGACACATAACGCCGATCATCGATCTTTTGGGCCACAGTGTCAGGGGGGGAGGTGACCGGGCGACACGCGCAGGACACGCAGGGTGATTGACTCGCCTATTGAAAATGACTATCAATAGCAGTATGAAGATGGCATTCGTCGGCAAGGGTGGCAGCGGCAAGACCACCCTCGCGGCGCTCGTGGCCCGGCACCTGGCGGCGGCGACGCCGCCCGCGGCGCTGCTGGCCGTGGACGCCGATATCAACCAGCACCTGGCGGCGGCGCTCGGGATCAGCGAGGACGAGGCCGTCCTGCTCCCGTCGCTGGGCGACCACCTCAAGGACATCAAGGAGTACCTGCGCGGCGACAACCCGCGGATCTCCTCGGCCACCGCCATGGTCAAGACGACCCCGCCGGGGCGCGGCTCGCGCCTGCTGCGGGTCGACGAGCCCAACCCGATCTACGACCGGCTGGTGCGCCGGGTCGGCGGCGTGCGGCTGGCCGTGACCGGCCCGTTCGCCACCGAGGACCTGGGCGTGGCCTGCTACCACTCCAAGGTCGGCGCGGTCGAGCTGCTGCTCAACCACCTGGTCGACGGGCCGGGGGAGTACGTCGTGGTGGACATGACCGCGGGCGCGGACAGCTTCGCCTCCGGCCTGTTCACCCGGTTCGACGCGACCTTCCTGGTGTGCGAGCCGACCCTGCGCAGCGTGGGGGTGTACCGGCAGTACATCGGCTACGCCCGCGACTTCGGGGTGCGGGTGCACGTGATCGGCAACAAGATCGACGACGACTCGGACGTGGCGTTCCTGCGCGAGCACGTCGGCGACGACCTGCTCACCTGGGTCGGCCGCTCGGGCTTCGTCCGGGCCGCCGAGCGCGGCACGCCGCGCCCGATCAGCGAGCTGGAGGCGCCCAACCGCCAGGCGCTGGACCGGATCCGGGCGGCCGTGGACGGCTGCGTCAAGGACTGGCCCCGCTACACCGCGCAGGCCGTCGAGTTCCACCTGCGCAACGCGCAGGCCTGGGGCAACGACCGCAGCGGCGAGGACCTCGCCGCCCAGGTCGACCCCGACTTCGTGCTCGGGCCGCAGCGGCTCGAGCCGGCAGGACACCACTGACGGCCGCGGCCGTCCCCACCGAAAGGAGAACACATGTCCCTCGACGTACCCGTGGCGCTGCTGGAGCGCGCCGAGGCCGGGCAGGTCGACGACGCCGAGTTCGTCGACTGCGTACGCACGTCGCTGCCGTACGCCTGGGAGGTGGTCAGCACCGCCGCCGGGCGGCTGGCCGCCGAGCCGGGCGCGGAGTTCGGCGAGCACGGCACCCCGCCGCCGAGCGAGGCCCAGCGCGGTGAGCTGCTGCGCGCGCTGGCCAGCGACGCGATCCGGGGCGGGCTGGAGCGCCACTTCGGCATCAAGCTCGCGTTCCAGAACTGCCACCGGGTGGCCGCGTTCGCGCTGAGCGCGGTCGGCGGCGACACCTACCGGGAGTTCATCTCCCCGGTCGCCCAGCTCCGCAACCAGTCGCCGGAACTCCGCGACTGCTGACACCAGGTAAGGAAGGGCACCTTCTTAACGGTATGCGTATAGGAAGGTGCCCTTCTTAACGTCCGGGAGGGGATCGCGGTGCTGGACGTCTTTCTGACCAGCGCGTTCGGGCCGGCAGTGGCGGTCGCCCACGCGCTGGCCGCCGAGCGGGCCGGGATGGGCGGGGTGTGGCTGGCCGAGCACCACTTCGTCGCGTACGGGCAGTGCCCGTCGGCGACGGTGCTGGCCGGGCACATCCTGGCCGGGACGCGGCGGATCACCGTCGGCACGGCGGCGTGCGTGCTCGGCTCGCGGCACCCGGTGGCGCTGGGCGAGGAGGCGGCGCTGCTGCACGCGCTGGCCGCCGACCGTTTCCAGCTCGGCGTGGCGCGCGGCGGGCCCTGGCAGGAGGTCGCGATCCTGGGCCGGGGCGTCGAGCACTACCGGCGCGGCTTCGCCGAGTCGCTGGAGGTGCTGCTGCGCTGGCTGTCCGGGGCGGACGCGGTGGGCGCCGACGGGGATTTCCACCGGTTCGGGCCGCTGGCCGTGGTGCCGCGCCCGGCCGCGCCGGTGCCGGTGCGGGTGGCGGTGACCTCGGCCGAGACCGCCGAGCTGGCCGGGCGGCACGGGCTGCCGCTGCTGCTGGGCGTACACGCCGACGATGCCGAGGTGGCGGCGCTGGTCGACCGCTGGGCGCAGGCCGCGGTCGCGCACGGGCACGACCCGTCCGGCGCGGACCACGCGCGGGTGCGGCTGGCGTACCCGTGCGCGAGCCGGGCCGCCGGTGAGCGCGAGCTACGCGAGCACCTGCCCCGCTGGCTGGCCGGCATCCGCGCGGCCGTGCCGGTGTCCGGCGCCCCGCCCGGCCGCGACCTCGACGCCCACGTCGAGCACCTGCTCCGCATCCAGCCGGTCGGCCCGCCGGGGGAGGTCGCCGCGGCCCTCGCGCACTCGGCCGCTCGGACGGGGGTGCGCCGCCAGCTGTGCATGGTCGAGGCCGCCGGCTCCCCTCCGGCGACCGCCGACCTCATCACCACCCTCGCTGCTCTGGCCACGACCTTCCCCCAGCCCTCCACCCCGCCGCCCTCGGCGTCGAGCGCGCCCGCACGCGTCGATCTCACGCAGGTGTCTCCACGACACGGCCGTGAAGGATGCGCGGTGTCTCCATGACACGGCCGTGAAGGACGCGCGGTGTCTGCGTGCACGGCCGTGAAAGGACGGTGGCGTGCGCCTTTGGACAGGATCGACGGAGGCCGGTGGAGTGTCGGGGTTAAGAAGGGCACCTTCCTCTACGTATGGCGTTAAGAAGGTGCCCTTCCTTACCGCTCGACACAGGGGTGTGCGGGAATGTGTGTTGCGAGGACATGTCGGAAGTGTTGCGACAGCCCGTAGCGTCCGGCTCCAACAGCAGAGTGACATGGATCACTGTCTAGGAGCCCGCCATGCCCGTACCGTCCGCCCCGCGGCTGCTCCGCGCGGCGCTCGCCCTCCTGATCGGACTCGCCGGGGCGGCCGTCGCCGCCACGCCCGCGCACGCCGCCTCGCTGACGCAGGTCAGCTCGTTCGGCAGCAACCCCGGCAACCTCGCCATGTACAGCTACCGCCCCGATGGACTGGCCAGCGGCCGTCCCGCGGTGGTGCTGCTGCACGGCTGCACCCAGAACGCGAACGCCTACTTCACCAACTCCGGCTGGCGCAAGTACGCCGACCTGTGGGGCTTCGCCCTCATCGTGGCCGAGCAGAAGTCCGCCAACAACTCGCTGAGCTGCTTCAACTGGTTCCAGGCCGCCGACATCGCGCGCGGGCAGGGTGAGGCCCTGTCGGTCAAGCAGATGGTCGACCACGCCGTCGCGAACTACGGCACCGACGCGAGCCGGGTGTACGTCTCCGGGCTGTCCGCGGGCGGCGCGATGACCGCGGTGATGCTCGCGGCGTACCCGGACGTGTTCAAGGCCGGCTCGGTCGTCGCCGGTATCCCCTACAACTGCGGCACGAGCTGCCAGTACGCGGCCGTCGGCAAGACCCCGCAGCAGTGGGGCGACCTGGTCCGCAACGCCAACCCCGGCTACTCCGGCCCGTGGCCGAAGGTGTCGATCTGGCAGGGGCAGTCCGACTCGACCGTGGTGCCCGCCAACGGCACCGAGCTGACCGCGCAGTGGACCAACGTGCGTGGCGTGTCGCAGACCCCGACGAGCACCACCAGCCTGCCCGCGGGCACCACGCTGGAGACGTACGGCAGCGACGTGGTACGCCTCTACAAGATCGCCGGGATGGGGCACGGCACGCCCGTCGACCCCGGCAGCGGCGTGGACCAGTGCGGCACCGCGGCGTCGTACTTCCTGGACACCATCTGCTCGGCGTACCGCGACGCGCTGTTCTTCGGGCTGAACGGGGGCGGCACCACGCCCACCCCGCCCGGCGCCCCGACCGGGCTGACCGTCACCGGGGTCACGAACACCAGCGTGAGCCTGTCCTGGACCGCCGTGTCCGGCGCGACCGGCTACCACGTGTACCGGGGCGGCACGAAGATCACGTCGTCGCCGGTCACGGGCACGTCGTACACGGCGACCGGGCTGACGGCGGGCACCGCGTACACCTTCACGGTCACCGCGCTCAGCGCGTCGGGCGAGAGCGCTCCGTCGGCCTCGGCCACCGCCACCACGACCGGCGGCACCACGCCGCCCGTCTGCTACACCGCCAGCAACTACGCCCACGTCGCGGCGGGCCGCGCCTACCACTCCGGCGGCTACGCCTACGCCAACGGCTCGAACCAGAACATGGGCCTCTACAACACCTTCTACACCCACACCCTCAAGCTGACCGGCCCCAATTACTACGTCATCGCCGACGGCCAGTGCTGACCTGACCCGTGTCCGAGCCTCGCGTCGATCTTGCGCGAACTGTTGGGGACATGCCCGGAAGGAGCGTGTCATCCCCACAGTCCACGCAAGATCGGCGCGGGTCGGGGTCGGCCGGCGCGAGGGTCAGGCCGGGACGGGGTCGGTGAGGGCGGCGTGCAGGGCCTGGCTGACGGTGCGGTGGCGGTAGGGGAAGGACGCCGCGGTGAGGGCGCCGGGCATCACCCGGAGGCTGCGGTACGCCTCGTTGCCGAACTCCCCGTACAGGATCTTCAGGGCGGCCTTGGGGATCGGCATCACCGTCGGGCGGTGCAGCTCGGCGCCGAACGCCCTGGTGAACTGGGCGTTCGTCACCGGCGCGGGGCCGACCATGTTCACCGGACCCTCCAGGCGGTCGTCCTCCAGGACGAACTGGGCGGCGCCCAGCCAGTCGTAGAGCGAGATCCACGGCACCCACTGGCGGCCGTTGCCGAGGCGGCCGCCGAGGCCCATCTTGAACGGGACCAGCTGCGCCTTGAGGAAACCGCCGTCGCGGTGCAGGGGGTAGCCGGTGCGCAGCAGCACGACCCGCGCGCCCGCCTCGACGGCCGGGGCGGTCGCCTGCTCCCAGTGGATCGACACGCCGGCCAGGAAGTCGTCGCCGGGCGGGGACAGCTCGGTCACCTCGCGCTCGCCGGTGTCGCCGTAGTAACCCACCCCAGACGCGTTGACCAGCACCGGGATCCGCTGCGCGGCGACCGCGCGGGCCAGCGTCGCGGTCGGCACCACCCGGCTGGACAGGATCAGCGCCTGGTACTCCTCCGTCCAGCGGCGGTCGCCGACGCCCACCCCGCACAGGTTCACCACGGCGTCGGTGCCCTCGGGCAGCCGGATCGGCTCGGCCGGGTCCCACTGCCGCTCCGACGGGTCGGCCGCGGGACGGCGTACCAGCTGGATGACCTCGTGCCCGGCTGACCGGAGGGTCGGCAGCAGCGACTTGCCCAGGAAGCCGGAGGCTCCCGACACCACGATCCGCATACGACAATCATGCCCGAGTGACGGCGGCCCCGGCGCGCCCGACACCGCCCGGCGTCCGTCCGGACGGCAACGCCGTCACCCGGAGCGGCGGCGCAGCAGGTGAACGGCCACCACGATCGCGCTGACCACCGCCTGCGCGACCAGCAGCGGGGCCGGGTCGGCGGGCCGGGCGGCCAGCGCGTCGAGCAGCGGCAGGCAGCCCGGCACCGCGACGTCCAGCCCGGTCAGGCACCAGATGAACCAGCCGGTGGGAATGTGCGACCCGGTCATCGGCATGACCACCGGGGTCGAGGCGTGGTCGACGTGCCCGCGCCGCGACAGACGCAGCGCGGCGACGGCCAGCACCGGCGCGGCGGCCGGGCCGAACAGCGCCCACGGACCGGCGGGCAGGGCACCGGCCCGCACCAGCAGCGCCAGCGCGACCGCGTACCAGGCGGCGGCCAGCAGCGCCGGAAGCAGCAGGCGGGCCGCGTCCGCCGCGCGCGGCCCCACGCCGAACAGCCGGGCCAGCGCGGGAGAGTCCGCTTCGTGGCGGGCACCTCCGCTGCCCGTGCTCGCCGCAGCGAGCGCCAGTGCGAAGGAGACCAGGGCGATCGCGAGCGCCTGGCCGGGCCAGGCGGTGACCAGGACGGCCGGCAGCGCCGTCGCGGCGGCCAGGGCGAGCGGCCGCAGCGGGCGCCGCGCCAGCACCCGCCAGTCGAGCCAGGCCAGCGCGAGCGCGCCCGGCCACGCGGGCCACCGGCGCGACCGCAGCCGCCGGCCGCGCCAGTACGTGCTCTCCACCGCTCGGGCCAGGAACGACGGCTCCAGCGCGACCGCGGTCTCGGTCGCGACCCCCAGCCGCAGCGAGGCGTCCACGACGGGCGCCGCAGGGAACGCGCGCAGCCGCCGCCACACCGTCAACGCCGGCGCCGACGCCGCCGCCACGGCCGCGAAGGCCACGGCCAGCAGCACGGGCAGGGGGACCACCGGCAGCGGCGCGGTGCCCGTACCGGACTCCGCTTCGAGGCCCGCGAGGCCGTGCGGGGTCGTGAGCCCGGATGTGCTTGCCAGGTCCGGGGTGCTCGCAAGGTCCGGGGTGGTCCCCGATTCCAGGACGGAAACGAGGTCGGGTGACCCGGTGCCCGGCGTCGACGGTAGGGCGAGGGCGGCGGCGAGCAGCACGGCTGTCGCGGCGGTGGCGAGGGCGGCGCGGCGCAGCCACCGGCTCGCCCGGTCCGAGGGCTGGGCCAGGGCCGCGACGCAGACCGCGGCGAGCCCGGCCGACGCGCCGATCAGGACGGTCGCGGCCAGGCGGGCCGGGCCGTGGTCCGGCAGGCCCAGCAGCTTGAGCGCGACCGCCGCGGCGGGCACCCCCGCCGCCGTCGCGAGCGCGGCGACCCGCAGCGCGACGGGCGCGAGCACCGCGCGCCGGGGCAGCGGTGACAGCAGCAGCCAGCGGGCGTCCGCGGGGGACAGGGTGACCGGGCCGACCAGCGAGGCGAGCGCGGCCAGCCCGGCGAAGTACGCCACCAGCAGCGCGAGTCCGGCCCCGGCGGACGCGGGATCGACCGGCGGGACCGGCTCGGACAGCCGGGTGAGCAGCCCGTGGAACGGGCCCAGCAGCAGCCCCACCACGACGACGACGGACAGGACGCGGAAGTAGCGGTCGTACCAGTCGGCGGTCGCGGACCGCGCCCGGGTCGCGGCCCGTACGGCGCGCACGGCCGGGACGGTCATCAGGACGCGCTCGCCGCGGCGGCGGCCGGGTGCGGGTCGCCGCCGGACAGCCGCCCGTCGCGCATCGGCAGCACCCGGGCGCCGGCACCCGCGGCCAGTGCCGCGTCATGCGTCGCCAGCACGATCGTGCCGCCTGTCTGCGCGTACGCCCGCAGCAGCGCCGCGAGCCGGGCGCGGAACGCGGCGTCGAGCTTCTGCTCCGGCTCGTCGAGCAGCAGCAGCCGGCTCGGGCGGACCAGCACCGAGGCCAGCGCGAGCCGCTGCCGCTGGCCGGAGGAGAGCGTCAGCGGGGTCGCGTCGGCGCGCCCGGCCAGCTCGAACTCGTCGAGCGCCCGCGCGACGGACATGACCCGGCCGTCGTCGCGGCCGTGGGTCAGCGGCACCAGCTCCAGGTGCTCGCGCACGGTGAGCCCTGGGTACCAGGCGGGCTCCTCGGCGACCAGGGCCACGTCGCGCCAGAACGCCGGGGTGCCGGTCGGCGCGGCGCCCAGCACCCGGACCTCGCCGCCGCTGGGCCGCAGCAGGCCGCTCACGCAGCGCAGCAGCGTCGACTTGCCGCAGCCGTTCACCCCGGACACGGCGACGATCTCGCCCGCCGCGACGGTCAGGCTCGCCTCCCGCAGGACGCTGACCTCTCCGAACGCGACCGACACCGCGCGGGCCTCAACGATCGGCATCGCCACAGCCTAACCACCCCGGCCAGGCCACCCCCGCCCGGCGGACCACTCGCCTCGCCATGATCGTCCGACTTGCCAGGCAACTGGGCGAATCGGCGCTCAAGATACGGCCAGGTGCCTG
>NZ_JBFAOU010000172.1:0-17290 GCF_040675365.1 Catellatospora sp. NPDC049609
CGCGGGTTGGCTGGCGTTCCTACGCGCGCTGACCGCCCGTGGCCTGACCGGCGTCAAGCTCGTCATCTCCGGGCCCGGGACGGCCGGCCCGCCGGGCCGGGTTCACGCCAGAGCGGCGGTGGCCTCGGTGAAGAACTGCTTGGCGGCGGCCTCCGGGGTCTGCTTGCCGTACGACACCGTCTCGGCGATGTCGCGCAGCGTGTTGCGCAGGCCGCTGTGGCCCTTCGGCGGCGGCGCGGGGGCCGGGCCGAACTTCGGCGTGATCTCGTTCTCGAAGGCGACCGTGTCCTTCATCTTCTGGTCGGTCAGCGAGTCGGAGACCGCCTTGCGGACGTCGAGGTTGTTCGGCAGGCCCCGGTCCACACCCAGGATCTTGCCGGCCTCCACGTCGTTGACCAGGAAGTTGATGATGTCGGCCACCACGTCCGGCGACTTCGTGGTGCGCGAGGCGGCCCAGTAGGTCGACGCGCGCGCCCACTGGCCCTTCGGGTCACCCGGGTACGCCGTCATGGCCAGGTCGTTCTTGGTGGCCTTCTGCATCTCGGACAGCTGGTTGGACCACATGAACGACACGGCGGCCTTCTTGGTCACCACCAGCTGGGTGGCGACGCTGCCGGTGACGGCCTCGTGGCAGATGTCCGCGGGCGGGGTCGCGCCCTTGGCCCGGGCGTCCACCCACAGCTTGAACCAGTTGACCAGGTCAGCCTCGGTGAAGGCGAGCTTGGGGCCGTCGTAGAACTCCTTGCCCTGGGCGCGCAGCCACAGCCACAGCGCCTTGTAGTCCGAGCTCGGGTCCATCAGGCCCCAGTACTTGCCGCCGGCCTTGGTGGTGACGCCGGCGCCCCAGGTGATGATCTGCTCGTAGGTCCAGCCGATCTGCGGCGCCTCGACGCCCAGCTCGGCCAGCTTGGTCTTGTCGTAGATGATCGCCGGGGTGTTCTCGCCGGTGGCGATCGCGACCTGCTTGCCGCCGAGCTGGCCGTACTTGGTCAGGCTCTCGGGGTGCTTGGACACGTCGATCTTGTTGCTCGACGTGTACTTGGACAGGTCCAGGGTGACGTTGCGGCCGGCGTACTCGGCCAGGCCGTTGTCGTCGATCTGGAAGATGTCCGGCGCGTTGCCGCCCGCCGAGATGGTGGCCAGCTTGTCGTAGTACCCGGTGAAGGCCTGCCAGGTCGGCGTGATGGTGACCCGGGGGTTCTTGCTCATGTAGAGCTTCAGCGCCTCCTCGGTCAGCTTCGCGCGGGCCTCGCCGCCCCACCAGAAGAAGGAGACGGTGACCGGGGCGTTCGGGTCGACCGCGGGCTCCTCCTCGCCGCAGGCGGCCAACAGGCCGCCGACGGGGACGGCGATGGCCGTTCCGGCGAGCATGCGCAGCAGGTGGCGGCGGTTGTATCCACCGGCCGGCAGGCTACCGTTGTGCTGCGTCGGCTCGCCGGCCGACGCGGGTGTCGCTGGGTGCATAGCTTTCACTCCCTGCTCTCGGAAGCGACACCGTCAAGGGGCGGTTGCTGCCGCCTGCCCGGGCCCGCAGTGCGATGCGGGCCCGGGCCTGACGAGTCGCGGATGACCAACTCGGTCTGGAGCGTTACCAGTGCGGTGGTGCGGCGGTCGTCGCCATGCTGGAGCAGCATGTCGACGGCCGCCCGTCCGGCGGCCGCCGTAGGGGTGGCCACCGTCGTCAACATGGGGCGGGTGCGCCGGCTCAGGGCCGTGTCGTCGATGCCGACGACGCTGATCTGGTCCGGGACCTTGACCCCGCGGTGGTCGAGCGCGTCGATGAGGCCGACGGCCATGAGGTCGTTGTAGGCGAGCACGGCGCTGACGCCGGCCCGCAGCACGGCGTCGGCCTGCGCCGACCCGCTCTCCTCGGTGGGCGGGTTGGGGCCGATGACCACCAGCTCGGCCCCGGCGGTGCGGGCGGCCAGGGTCGCCGCCCGGCGGATCTCGCGGTTGGTCCACGACCCGCGCGGGCCGCCCAGCAGTGCGATCGAGCGGTGCCCGAGGCCGACCAGGTGCTCGACGGCCAGCCGGGCGCCCTGCGCGACGTCCATGACGACCGCGGGCAGGCCCGGCACCGGCCGGTTGACCACGACCAGCGGGACCTCGCGGGACAGCTGCTCGATCTGCGTGTTGCTCATGCGCGGGCTGCACAGCAGGACCCCGTCGACCTGCTTGGCGAGCGCGAGCACCAGCTCCTCCTCGACACCGGCGTCCTCATTGGTGTCGGCGACGAACAGGTGGTAGTCGCGGCCGCGGGCGTGGCTCTCCGCCGCCTTGATCAGCGGCGGGAAGAACGGGTTGGCGATGTCCGCCACGATGAGCCCGATGTTGTGGGTGCGCCCGGTGATGAGCGCCCGGGCGGCCCGGTTGGGGCGGTAGCCCAGCTCCTCGGCCGCGGCCAGCACATGTGCCCGGGTCTCGGTGTTCACCAGGTGCGGTGCGCTGAACGCACGCGACACGGTGGAGACGTGCACGCCACTTGCTCGGGCGACGTCGCGGATGGTGGCCGGCACCTGCGCTCCTTTGTGGACACGGGGCCCTGTGGTGGCTATCACGGTGGTGACCCATTAATGCAAACGGTTGCGCCGCTGTCAACGGCGGAAGATGACGATCCGGTTTCGGGAGTGGACCTTGCAGGTCGCAACATAGGCAAAAATCGGGACAATGAGGGCCGATTCTGAGTGGGCCATTGACGCGATCGGAGGGTGGTGGTTAGTTCTGCTGCAAACGTTTGTAGTCGCATGAGGCCCAGGAGGCCGGATGACCACGCGGTACGCGATCGTGGGGACTGGGGCTCGAGCGCAGATGTTCGCGCAGGCCCTGACCCGTTATGGCGAGCTCGTCGCGCTCGCCGACGTCAACCCCGCCCGGATCGCCGCGCAGCAGCGCCGGCTGCAGGCGGCGGGCGGTGCGCCCGCTGCCGCCTACGACGCCGCCGACGTGCCCGAGATGCTGGCCAAGGAGCGGATCGACACGCTCGTGGTGTGCAGCGTCGACGCCACCCAC
This sequence comes from Catellatospora sp. NPDC049609, assembly GCF_040675365.1. Lineage (NCBI taxonomy): Bacteria > Bacillati > Actinomycetota > Actinomycetes > Micromonosporales > Micromonosporaceae > Catellatospora > Catellatospora sp. NPDC049609. The sequence goes on from NZ_JBFAOU010000172.1 coordinate 3,010, forward strand.
GACGAGTACATCGTGGCCGCGCTCGACGCCGGATGCGCCGTGGTCACCGAGAAGCCGATGACCGTGGACGTGCCGAAGTGCCGGCGCATCCTGGAGGCGGTGCGGCGCACCGGCGGCGACGTCAAGGTGGCCTTCAACTACCGCTTCCACCCGGTGCACGAGCAGGTCCGCACGCTGCTGGCCGAGGGCGCCATCGGCGAGATCGGCTCGGTGCACTTCGAGTGGCTGCTCGACGTGCGGCACGGCGCGGACTACTTCCGCCGCTGGCACCGCGACCGCGCCAACTCGGGCGGCCTGCTGGTGCACAAGGCGACGCACCACTTCGACCTGGTCAACTGGTGGCTGGGCAGCACCCCCGTGCGGGTCACCGCGGAGGGCAGCCAGTTCTTCTACGGCGCGGACGGCGCCCGCCACGGCTACGCCCGCGACTACGCCCGCGCCCACGGCGCCCCCGCCGCGCAGGGCGACCCGTTCGCGCTGCACCTGGCGGACAACCCGAACCTGGCCGAGCTGTACCTCGACGCCGAGGCGCACGACGGCTACCACCGCGACGTCAACGTGTTCGCCCCCGGCACCGACATCGAGGACGACATGGCGGTGCTGGTCCGCTACGCCTCCGGCGCGACCATGTCGTACCACCTCACCGCGTACGCGCCCTGGGAGGGCTACCGGATCGCCTTCAACGGCAGCCGGGGCCGGCTCGAACTGGACATCGTCGAGTCCGACCACGTCGCGCCCGGAGTGGCCGGCGCGGTCAAGGGGCACTCGGCGGCGCTGCACGGCGTCGAGGCAGCCGCCGAGTCCGGCGGGGTCTCGCTGCGCCTGCGCCGGTTCTGGGAGCCGCCGACGGAGGTGCCCGTGGCGGCGTACGACCGCCAGGGGCACGGCGGCGCGGACGCCCGGATGACCGGTGTCCTCTTCAACGGTGACGACGACCCGCTGCACCGCTCGGCGAAGGCGCTCGACGGCGCGCGCTCGCTGCTGACCGGTCTGGCCGCCAACGCCTCGATCGCCTCCGGGCGCAGCGTGGACGTGGCCGCACTGCTCGATCTTTCGGAATGGGAGTGACCGTGGACGACCTGCTGTTCCCGGCGGAGGCGCGCACGCGGGCGATCGCCCGCGAGCTCTACACGCATGCGCGGAACCTGCCGCTGATCAGCCCGCACGGTCACGTGGACCCGGGCCTGCTCGCCGAGGACGCGCCGTTCCCCGACCCGGCGCGGCTGATCGTGGTGCCGGACCACTACGTCACCCGGATGCTGCTCAGCCAGGGCATCCCGCCGAGCGAGCTGGGCGTGCCGCGGGTCGACGGGGGCCCGTCGGAGACCGACCCGCGCGCGATCTGGCGCCGGCTTGCCGACAACTGGCACCTGTTCCGGGGCACGCCGTCGCGGCTGTGGCTGGAGCAGACCTTCCGCACCGTCTTCGACATCGAGCGGCCGTTCAACGCGGCCAACGCCGACCGGGTCTACGACGAGCTGGCCGCGAAGCTGACCGAGCCGCAGTACCGGCCGCGGGCGCTGTTCCAGCGCTTCAACCTGGAGGTGCTGGCCACCACCGAGTCGCCGCTGGACGACCTGTCCCGCCACGCCAAGCTGGCCGCGGACGGCTGGGGCGGCCCCGGCGGGCGCGTGATCACCACGTTCCGCCCGGACGACCTGGTGGACATGGACTGGCCCGGCTGGGCCGACCGGGTCGTCCGGCTCGGTGACCTGACCGGCCTGGACACCGCGACCTTCGACGGCTTCCTCGCGGCGCTGCGGCAGCGGCGGCTGGACTTCATCGCGGCGGGCGCCACCTGCTCGGACCACGGTCACCCGACGGCGGCGACCGGCGGGATCACCCGCGCCGAGGCCGCGGCGATCTTCGACCGCGCGCTGCGGGCGGGTGCCGCCGGTGCCGCCGTCGCCACGGCGGCGGAGGCGGAGGCGTTCCGGGCGCACATGCTCATGGAGTTCGCCCGCATGTCGCTGGACGACGGCCTGGTCATGCAGCTGCACCCGGGTTCGTCGCGCAACCACAACGCCACCCTGTTCCGCACGCACGGGCGCGACGTCGGCGGGGACATCCCGGTCGCCACCGAGTACACCAACGCGCTGCGGCCGCTGCTGGAGGAGTTCGGGCACGACCCGCGCTTCCGGGTGGTCGTCTACACCCTCGACGAGTACACCTTCACCCGCGAGCTGGCCCCGCTGGCCGGCGGCTACCCGGCCATGTTCATCGGTGCGCCGTGGTGGTTCCTCGACGCGCCGGAGGCGCTGCGCCGCTGGCGGGAGGCGGTCACCGAGACCGCGGGCTTCTACAACACCGCCGGGTTCGTCGACGACACCCGCGCGTACTGCTCCATCCCGGTGCGCCACGACGTGGCCCGGCGGGTCGACGCCGGCTTCCTGGCGCGCCTGGTCGCCGAGCACCGCCTCGGCCTCGACGAGGCCGCGGAGACCATCGCCGACCTGGCATACCACCTGCCCAAGAAGATCTTCCGAGTAGGACAGTCATGAAAATCATCGACGCCAAGGTGCACGACGTACGCTTCCCGACCGCGGCCGCCGGCGACGGCTCCGACGCGATCAACCGGGGCGACTACTCCGCGGCATACGTGGAGCTGCACACCGACGCCGGCCTGTTCGGCGCGGGCTTCACGTTCACCAACGGGCGCGGCAACGAGATCGCCTGCGCGGCGATCCAGGCGCTGTCGCACCACGTGGTCGGCAGGACGCTGGAGGAGCTGTTCGCCGATCCGGTGACGTTCTGGCGCTCGCTGTCGGCCGACGTGCAGCTGCGCTGGCTGGGCCCGGAGAAGGGCGTCATCCACATGGCGACCGGCGCGCTGGTCAACGCGGTGTGGGACCTGCGGGCCAAGGCCGAGGGCAAGCCGATGTGGCGCCTGCTGGCCGAGATGCCGGCCGAGGAGCTGGTGAACAACGTCGACTTCCACCACATCTCCGACGCGATCACCCGCGAGGAGGCGCTGGCGCTGCTGGCCGACGACGGCGGCTACGCCGAGCGCCTGGCGGTGCTGGAGCGCGACGGGTTCCCGTCGTACACCACCTCGGTGGGCTGGCTGGGCTACCCCGACGAGCAGGTGCGCGAGCTGACCCGCGCGGCGTACGCGCAGGGCTGGCGGGCGATGAAGATGAAGGTCGGCGGGCCGATCGAGGACGACATCCGGCGCGCGCGGCTGATCCGTGAGGAGATCGGCCCGGACGCGCTGCTGATGATGGACGCCAACCAGGTCTGGGACGTGGACGAGGCCATCGCCAACATGAAGGTGCTGGCCGAGGTGAACCCGTACTGGATCGAGGAGCCGACGCACGCCGACGACGTGCTCGGCCACGCGGCGGTCGCCCGCGCGGTGAACCCGATCCGGGTCGCCACCGGCGAGGTCGCCGCCAACCGGGTCATCTTCAAGCAGCTCATGCAGGCCGACGCGATCCAGGTGTGCCAGATCGACGCCTGCCGGGTCGGCGGCGTCAACGAGGTGCTGTCGATCCTGCTCATGGCCGCGAAGTTCGGCGTGCCGGTGTGCCCGCACGCGGGCGGCGTCGGGCTGTGCGAGTACGTGCAGCACCTGTCGGTCTTCGACTACCTGCGGCTGGGCCGCTCGCTCGACGGGCGCATGGTCGAGTACGTCGCGCACCTGCACGAGCACTTCGAGGACCCCATCACCGTGGTCGACGGCCGCTACCGGCTCCCGGCGCAGCCGGGTTACTCGGTGACCTTCAAGCCCGAGTCGATCGCGCAGTACTCGTTCCCGGACGGCCCCGTATGGCGCTGACCGCTGCCGCGACCCGGCTCGGCCGGGCGACGCTGTCCCGGCTGCCCGCCGACAGCCGCCCGGCCGTGCTGCCCGGCGACGTCCGGGCCGGCGTGCTGCACCTGGGGGTGGGCGCGTTCCACCGTGCCCACCAGGCCGTCTATGTCGAGGCGGCGATGGCCGCCGCGGGCGGGGACTGGGGCATCGTCGCGGTCGCGCCGCGCTCGCGCGACGTGCTGGAGGCGCTGCGCGCGCAGGACCACCTCTACAGCGTGGTCACGCTCGACGGCGCCGACTCGCGGACGAAGGTGGTCGGCGCGCTGACCGGCTCGGTGCACGCCGCCAGCGATCCCGACTCGGTCGTCGCGTACCTGGCCGACCCGGCGATCCGGCTGGTGACGCTGACCGTGACGGAGAAGGCGTACGCGCCCGACTCGGCGGTGACGCGGCTGCTGGTGGCCGGGCTGGCCGCCCGCCGCCGGGCCGACGCCGGGCCGATCACGCTGCTCAGCTGCGACAACCTGCCGTCCAACGGGGTGGTGCTGGGCCGGCTGCTGGCCGGGGTGATCCCCGACGAGCTGCGCGACTGGTACGCCGCCTCGGTGCGCTGCCCGTCCAGCATGGTCGACCGGATCGTGCCCGCCACCACCCCGGCCACGCTGGCGGTGGCCCAGCGCGACCTCGGCGTGGCCGACCTCGCCGCGGTCGTCGGCGAGCCGTTCAGCCAGTGGGTGATCGAGGACGACTTCGCCGGCGCCCGGCCGGACTGGGCGGCGGCGGGCGCGGTGCTCACCACGGACGTCACGCCCTGGGAGCACCTGAAGCTGCGCGCGCTCAACGGCGTGCACAGCACGATCGCCTACCTGGGCGCGCTGGCCGGCTGCGAGTCCATCGCCGAGGCGCTGGCCCTGCCCGGGATGGCCGACCTGCTGCGCCGCTACGTCGCCACCGAGGTCGCGGCGTCGATGACCCCGCCGGACGGGGTCACCGTGGCCGGGTACGGCGACGCGGCCCTCGCCCGGTTCGCCAACGCGGCCCTGGGCCACCGCTGCCTGCAGGTGGCGATGGACGGCACGCAGAAGCTGCCGCAGCGGGCGCTGTCCGTGCTCAACACGGTGGCCGAGCCGGCCCTGGCCACGCTGATCCTGGCGGCCTGGGCCCGGTTCGCCGAGGGCCGGTCCGACGCGGGGGTGGAGCTGCCGCTCGACGACCCGCGCGCCGCCGAGGTGCGCGCCGACCTGAGCACCGAGGCGCTGTTCGGCGAGGCGGGCGTGCTGCCGGTGCCGGATCCGGCGCGGCGGCGGATGATCGACGCGTGGCGCGCCGAGCTCGCCGCCCACGGCGCCGCGGAACTGGTCCGCAGGGCCGTGCCGTGACGCGTGGCCAGGCGGGGCACGGCGGGGAGGAGGAGGTTCGATGACGGCGACGTCGGTCGCGCTGATCGGCGCGAACGGGCACGGGATGTACCACCGGCGGCAGCTCGCGGAGCTGGCGGAGACCGGGGCGGTGCGGCTGGTCGCGCTCGCGGACACGCGCGAGGTGGTGGAGCCGCCGGACGGTGTGCCCCTCTACACCGACCACGTGGCGCTGCTGGCGGAGACGAAGCCCGACGTGGTCGTCGTGTGCACGCCGCCGCACACGCACCTGGCGCTGACCCGCGACGCGCTGCGTGCCGGCGCCGACGTGCTGCTGGAGAAGCCGCCCGTGCTCGACAGGGCAGAGCACGAGGCGCTCGTCGCGGCGGAGGCTGAGACCGGCCGGGTGGTCCAGGTGGGCTTCCAGGCGCTGGCCTCGCCGGCGCTGGTGCGCCTGCGCGCGGCCGTCGCGGCGGGCCGGCTCGGCGCGGTCCGGCAGATCTCCGTGCTCGGCTGCTGGAAGCGCGACGACGCGTACTGGGCCCGCTCGCCGTGGTCCGGCCGGCGGACCGTGGACGGCCGCCCGTCGCTGGACGGGGCGCTGGCCAACCCGTTCGCGCACGCGGTGATGCAGGCGCTGTCCGTGCTGGACGCGCCGGTCGAGCGGGTCGAGGTGGACTGGCTGCGGGTGCGCCCGATCGAGGTGGAGGACACCGCGACGCTGCGCATCACGCTGGCGGGCGGGGTGACCGTGCTGGTCGCGGTGACGCTGGCGGGGGAGGACTTCGTCGACGGCGACCTCACCGTGTACGGCGAGCGCGGCGACGCCGAGCTGGGCTTCCGCGAGGACCTGCTGCGGCTGCCCGGCGAGCCGGCGGCGGTGGCGGTGGCGGGCCGCCCCACGCTGCTGGAGAACCTGCTGGCGCACCGGGCGGCCGGGGAGCCGCTGCTCGCGCCGCTGTCGCGCACCGCGTCGTTCACCGCGGTGATCGAGCAGCTGCGTGCGGCGCAGCCGCCGTACCAGGTCGCGCCGGAGGCGCTGGACGTGGCCGACGGGCACCGGACACTGCGCGGCGTGAACACCGTCCTGGCCCGCTGCGCCGCCCGGGGGGCCCTTATGAATGAGCTTTCCAAGCCGTGGTCTGCAACGGTTCCGGGGGGGACTGCAAACGGCTGACACAGCATCGGCAATGCTGACTTGAATAGTCGCAGGATCCAGCCTTACGGGGGGCTGGACCAGCGAATACTGTTCCAGAATCACTGCAACAAACCTGCTATTCCGATCCATTGACTTCATTGTTCGCGCTTTCTTACGTTGTCTGGTGACGTAACACATCGGACACATCTTGGAGAGCGCGATGCGAATAGACAGCGTGGTCGGCCGCCGGGTGCGGCGTGCCGCCGCCGGGGGTGCCCTCGGCGCGTTGCTGCTGATGACGGGTGCCACGCCCGCGGCGGCGACCGGTGACCCGAGCGGCCCCGGCTGGTGGGCCCGCCAGCTCGCCCGCCAGCCGCTGGCCGCGAACGACGGCTGGGCCGCCTCGGGTGCCGGCACCACGGGCGGCTCGGCCGCCGACGACGCGCACGTGTTCACGGTGCGCGACCGCAACGCCTTCGCCGCGGCGGTGGCCGGCACCGACCCGAAGATCGTCTTCGTGGAGGGCGTGGTCGACGGCATGACCTCCGCCGAGGGCGCGCCGATCACCTGTGCCGACCTGGCCGACCCCGGCTACACGCTGGAGAGCTACCTGGCCGCGTACGACCCGGCCGTGTGGGGCCGGGCGGCCGACCCGAGCGGCCCGATCGAGCAGGCCCGGGTGCGCTCGGTGGCCAACCAGCGGGCCCGCACCGAGATCAAGGTCGGCGCCAACACCACCATCATCGGGCTCGGCGGCGCCACCCTGCGCCACGTCACCCTGATGATCGACGGTGCGCCGAACGTGATCGTGCGCAACCTGAGCTTCGAGGACGCCGCGGACTGCTTCCCGCGCTGGCGGCCCACCGACGGCGCCGAGGGCAACTGGAACTCCGAGTACGACCTGGTCTCGGTGCGCCGCTCGACCAACGTCTGGGTTGACCACAACACCTTCAGCGACGGCGACAACCCCGACAGCAACCAGCCGGTGTACTTCGGCCGCCCGTGGCAGGTGCACGACGGCGCGCTCGACATCACGCACACCTCGGACCTGGTCACCGTGTCGGCGAACGTGTTCACCCACCACGACAAGACCATGCTGATCGGCTCGTCGGACACCGTCGGCCCGGACGTCGGCAAGCTGCGGGTCACCCTGCGCCACAACGTCTTCGACGGGGTCGGCCAGCGCGCGCCGCGGGTCCGGTTCGGCCAGGTCGACGTGTACAACAACCAGTTCCGCGTCGCCGAGCCCTACGACTACAGCGTCGGCCTGGGCATCCAGTCGGCGGTGTACCTGGAGAACAACTTCTTCGTGCTGCAGGACGGCATCCCCGCCGACCGCGTGCTGAAGGACTGGAAGGGCACCGCCGTCACCGAGCTCGGCTCCTGGGGCAAGGACGGCGACCAGCGGCCGGGGCCGCTGAGCCTGCTGGCCGCGTACAACGCGGTCCACGACCCGGACTTCGCGCCCGACGCGGGCTGGACCCCCACCCTGCGCCAGCACAAGCCGCTGCCCGCCTTCGCGGTGCCGCTGGTCACCCTGCTCTCCGGCGCGGGGAGGCTCGGCCTCGGCTGACCCCCGCACCGTGCGACTCCCGCACCCGGTGGCGCCCTCCGGCGCGCCCGCTCCGGACCACCGGGTGCGGTCCCTCCCAAGGAGGTTCCGCACATGTCCCTTTCCATGCGCGCGGCTCCACGGCGCAGAAGTGTCCTCGCGGCTCTCGGCGCGGGCGTGACGGCCCTCGTCGTCGCCCTCGGCGCGACGCAGTTCGGCGGGACCGCGTACGCGGCGACGCTGTTCTCCGACGACTTCGAGGACGGCAACTCGACCGGCTGGTCGAAGTCCGGCGGAAGCTGGTCGGTGGTGGCCGACGGTAGCCAGGCCTACCGCCAGACCAGCACCGGCGCCGACGCCAAGGCGCAGGCCGGCTCGGCCTGGACCGGCCAGTCCGTCTCGGTGCGGGTCAAGCCGATCGCCTTCGGCAACGCGTCCCGCTCGGTCGGCGTCGCCGCCCGGCTGCAGAGCCTGTCCAACTACTACTCGCTGGTGCTCACCGGCGGCGGCGCGGTGCAGCTGCGCCGCGTCTCCGGCGGCGGCGTCACCACGCTGGCCACCGCGGCCGTCCCGGTGTCGCCCGGCACCTGGTACACCCTGCGGCTGGACGCTTTCGGGTCCGCGCTGACCGGCTTCGTCAACGGCAGCCAGCTCGTCGCCGCCACCGACGCAGCCTTCTCCTCGGGGAAGATCGGCCTGATGTCGTCGTACGCCAGCGCGTCGTTCGATGACGTGACGGTCAACGACACGGCCGGGCCGGGCGGGCCCAGCAGCCCGCCGCCGTCCTCCGCGCCGCCCTCGCCCTCGGCGAGCAGCTCCCCCCCGCCGCCCGGCACCTGCAACACCGGCGGCGCGCCGACCGGCTTCGCCGCGGTCAACGCGTGGGGTCGCAACGGCACCACCGGCGGCGCCGGCGGCGCGACCATCGAGGTGGACACCGCCGCCGAGCTGATCTCGGCGATCGGCCAGTCCGGCCCGCTGAACATCTGCGTCAAGGGCATGATCACGCTGCCGGCCGGCATGTACAACGTGAGCTCGCACAAGTCGATCATCGGGGTGGGGTCCACCGCCGGGATCAGCGGCGGGGGCTTCAACATCGGCCTGCCGATCGACGACGCGATCACGTCCCCGCCCGCGAACGCGGTGCAGAACGTGATCATTCGCAACCTGTCGTTCCGCAACGCCAGCGACGACTCGATCAACGTGCAGATGTTCTCGCACCACATCTGGCTGGACCACAACGACCTGGCCCAGGGCTACGACGGCCTGATCGACGTCAAGCGCGGCTCGTCGTACGTGACCATCTCGTGGAACCACACCCACCACCACAGCAAGAACATGCTGCTGGGCCGCGACGACGCCGACGACGAGCAGGACACCGGCCGGCTCAAGGTCAGCTACCACCACAACTGGTTCGACGAGACCCCGCAGCGCAACCCGCGGGTGCGCTACGGCGAGCCGGTGCACATCTACAACAACTACTACTTCCACAACACCGACGCGGGCGTGGCCTGCCAGACCAATGCCGGCTGCATGGTCGAGGGCAACTACTTCGAAAGCGTCGAGGAGCCCATCACCAACAGCTACGCCGGCCCGTCCGGCCGCTGCGTCGCGCGCAACAACGTGTTCACCGGCACCGAGCCGGGCGCTCCCGACTGCTCGGGCTCCGTGGAGGAGCCGAGCAACTACTACAGCTACGTGCTCGACAACCCGAACGACGTCAAGGCCATCGTCACGGCCGGCGCCGGCGTCGGAAAGATCTAGGAGAGTCCATGCGCAACGCACACCCCACCGACCGCGGCCGCGCCCGGCGCGCCGGCCTCGTCACGGCGGCGGCGACCACGCTGCTGGCCGTGGTGATGACGGTCCTGATGAACCTGACCGGCGGCGTGGCCATGGCCGCGACGCTGTTCTCCGACAACTTCAACAGCGGCTCGGCGACGGGCTGGTCCAAGTCCGGCGGCGACTGGTCGGTCGTGACCGACGGCACCGGCGTCTTCCAGCAGAGCAAGACCGACAGCGAGCTGGCCCGGCAGTTCGCGGGCAGCAGCTCGTGGACCAACTACACGGTCACCGCGCGGGTGAAGCCGACGGCCTTCAACGGCTCCGGCCGCTACGCCGCGCTCGGCGCCCGGTCCACCGGCTCGTCGACCCGCTACCAGCTGGCGCTGCTCAACACCGGGCGGGCCGAGCTGCACGTGGTCAACGGCAGCAGCGTCACCGTGCTCGGCGGCGTGAACCTGACCGTGACCACCGGCACCTGGTACACCGTGCAGCTGTCGGTCAGCGGATCCACGCTGACCGGCTGGGTCAACGGCACGCAGGTCGCCTCGGGCAGCAACAGCACGTTCAGCCAGGGCCGGATCGTGCTGGTGACCTCGTACGCCAGCGCGCGGTTCGACGACGTCGTGGTCTCCGACGGAGCCGCGCCGTCGCCGAGCGCCCCGGCCAGCCCGAGTGCCTCGCCCAGCGCTCCGGCCAGCCCGAGTGCCTCACCGAGCGCCCCGGCCAGCCCGAGTGCGTCGCCCAGTGCTCCGGCCAGCCCGAGCGCGAGCCCGAGCCAGCCGCCGAGCAGCGCGCTGTACGTGGCGCCGGGCGGCACCGACGGCGCGGCCGGGACGCAGTCCAACCCGACCACGCTCACCTCGGCGATCACCCGGATCACCGCGGGCGGCACGATCTACATGCGCGGCGGCACCTACAACTACGGGCAGACCGTCACCATCGCGCCCGGCAACAACGGCACCTCCAGCGCCCGCAAGAAGCTCACCGCGTACCCCGGTGAGACGCCCGTGCTGAACTTCTCGGCCCAGGCCGAGGACCCGGCCAACCGCGGGCTCGCCGTCAACGGCAACTACTGGCACGTCTACGGCCTGGTCGTGGAGCGCGCCGGGGACAACGGCATCTTCGTCGGCGGCAGCAACAACATCTTCGAGCGCACCATCACCCGCTACAACCGGGACACCGGCCTGCAGCTGTCGCGGATCGTGTCCGACACGCCCCGCGACCAGTGGCCCGCCAACAACCTCATCCTCAGCGCGGAGTCGCACGACAACGCCGACTCCGACGGCGAGGACGCGGACGGCTTCGCCGCGAAGCTGACCGTCGGCTCCGGCAACGTGTTCCGCTACTGCGTGTCCCACAACAACATCGACGACGGCTGGGACCTCTACACCAAGACCGACACCGGTGCCATCGGCGCGGTGACGATCGAGGACTCGCTGGCGTACGAAAACGGCACGCTGAGCAACGGCGGCCAGGCCGGCGCGGGTGACCGCAACGGCTACAAGCTGGGCGGCGAGGACATCGGCGTGAACCACATCGTGCGCCGCAGCATCGCCTTCGACAACGGCAAGCACGGCTTCACCTACAACCGCAACCCCGGCTCGATGACGGTGTCGAACAACCTCAGCATCGACAACACCGAGCGCAACTTCACCTTCGAGGCCGGCTCGTCGGTCTTCCGCAACAACACGTCCTGCCGCAGCTCCAGCGGCACCAACGACAAGATCGTCGGTAACACGGACAGCTCGAACCAGTGGTGGATGGGGTCCAACGGATCCCGCTGCTCCTCGTTCACGGGCTCGCTGGGGTGGTCGTTCAACTCCAGCGGAACTCTCGTCGTCACCCTCGGCGGCCGCGTCGTAGTCCTCTAGCAGCAAGGAAGGGCACCTTCTTAACGCTTTGTGTATAGGAAGGTGCCCTTCTTAACGCTCCCGCACCAACCTTCCCGCACCGTCCCTTCCGGCACCGTCCCTACGGAGGAGAGATGTCGACACCGCACCGCCGGCGACTCGCGATCCTTGCCGGCACCACCGCCACCGCCCTCGCTCTGGCGGTCGGCCTCACCACGGCCGCGTCCGCGGCCACCCTGTTCAGCGACGACTTCGAGGACGGCAACTCCTCGGGCTGGAGCACCTCGGGCGGCAGCTGGTCGGTGGTCACCGACGGCTCGCGCGCCTACCGCCAGTCCAGCACCAGCGCCGACGCGAAGTCCCTGTCCGGCACGGCGACCTGGACCGACTACACGGTCTCGGCCCGGGTCAAGCCGATCGCGTTCGGCAGCTCCGCGCGCAGCACCGGCGTGGCCGCCCGCGCGCAGAGCACCTCCAGCTTCTACTCGTTCGTGCTGGTCGGCGCCGGTCGCGCCGAGCTGCGCCGGACCAGCGGCGGCGGGATCACCGTGCTCGGCCAGGCGGCCGTCGCGGTGGCGCCGGGCACCTGGTACACCCTCGCGCTGTCGGTCTCCGGCGGCACGCTGCGCGGCGCGGTCAACGGCGCGCAGCTGGTCACCGCCACCGACACCGCCTTCGGCAGCGGCCGGATCGGGCTGGTCGGGCAGTACGCCAGCGCGTCGTTCGACGACGTGCAGGTGTTCACCGGCCCCGGCCCCGACCCGTCCGCCCCCGCCTCGCCGTCGAACCCGCCGTCGCCGAGCCCGAGCACCAGCCCGCCGCCTCCGCCCCCGCCGGGGCAGGCCGACGGGTACGCCTCCGTCGACGCGCAGGGGCAGCACGGCACGTACGGCGGCGCGGGCGGCCAGACCGTCACCGTCACCACCGAGGCGCAACTGGCCGACTACGCCGCACGCGCGGAGCCGTACATCATCCTGGTCTCCGGCCGGATCACGGTCAGCGACATGGTCCTCGTGGTGGCGAACAAGAGCATCATCGGCGTCGGCAGTACCGCGGAGATCGTGGACGGCGGCCTGCAGCTGGGCTCGACCACGCGGCCCGGCAACAACGTCATCATCCGCAACATCACGTTCCGCAACCCGTCCGACGACTCGGTGAGCGTGCACAACGGCTCGCACCACGTCTGGATCGACCACAACGAGTTCTGGCCGGGCTTCGACGGCTCGGTCGACGTCAAGCGCCAGTCGAACTACGTGACCGTGTCCTGGAACGTGTTCCACGGCACCGACAAGTCGATGCTGCTCGGGCACTCCGACTCGTTCCCGGCGGACATCGGCTACCTGAAGGTGACCTACCACCACAACCTGTTCGACGGGTCGAACCAGCGGCATCCGCGGGTGCGCTTCGGCGAGCCGGTGCACGTGTACAACAACCACTACCGCAACATCGGGCTCTACGGCGTCGCGTCCACCGAGAACGCGGGCGTGGTCGTGGAGGGCAACTACTTCGAGAACACGGCGTTCCCGTGCTACTCGACGAACGGCTACGCCGACAGCGCCCCGGGCCGCCTGGTCCAGCGCGCCAACGCGTTCGTCAACTCCGGGCCGTGCGAGGCCAACGGGTCGGTGCTGGAGCCGGGGAACTTCTACGGATACACCCTCGACAGCGCCGCGACCGTGCCGGCGAAGGTCGCCGCCTCCGCCGGCGTCGGCCGCATCTAGGAAAGGAAGGGCACCTTTTTAACGCCATGCGTAGAGGAAGGTGCCCTTCTTAACGTCTTCCCCGCACGCTGCCGGACCGCGTGGTGACGCCTGCCGGAGTGGGCGAGCCCTCGGGTCCGCAGGTCGCGGCGCGGCGATGTGGCCATGCGCCTCGGTCGGGCAGACCGCCGACGCCGATTCAGTCCGTGATCCGGACGGCGAACGAGCCGCCGTCCGGGATCTCGCCAAGCTGGGCCGCGAGAGACGCCGTGAACGAGACGACCTGCGCGATCGGGGCCGGGGCCCGGCTCGTGGCGGCCAGGTCCCGGCGGGCCTCGGCGGTGCACAGGAACGGGTACACCGTGAGCCCCTGGTCCAGTCGCAGCGCCGCGACCTCGTCCTGCCAGCCCGGCCAGCGCAGGCCGTCGTAGAACTGCTCCGTCGCGCCCGCCGCCAGCCAGGACAGGAAGACGCCGTACGGCATCTCCAGCGGCTCCCAGGCCAGGGTGTCCGGCGCGAAGTAGCACACCTCGCCCGGCGCGCCGGGCCGGCCGGGCGGCGGCACCGGGCCGTTGACCTCGTACCGCCCGCCGATGACGTCGTGGCCCACCGCGAACGACGCCGGGGCGTACCGGGGCGAGCCGTCGAACCCGTTCACCTCGGCGAGGCTCGGCAGGCCGGACGCGGCGTCCCCGCCGCCGTAGAGCCGCAGCCAGCCGTGGTCGACGACCAGTCCGCCGGCGTGCAGCGCCATCGCGCCCAGGCGGGAGCGGCTGGTCACCTGCATCCGGTACAGGCAGCGCCGGCCGGACGGCTCGTCCACCGGCAGCACGCGTACCGGCGCCGGGCTGTCGCTCAGCTCGGCGAGCAGCTCCGGCCAGGCGTCCTCGGCCGTGTTGACGAGATCCTCGACTGGTCGCATGGGCGGCATGTTCCCACAGGTGCGCGCTTTGTGACGTCCCGTCGCCGGGCGCCGGCCCGCCTGTCCGCCGACGCGACACGCTCGGCGGACAGGCGTTAAGAAGGGCACCTTCCTCTACGCATAGCGTTAACGATCTTGTGCGCAATAGCTGACGGTGGCGGTTGCTGGTCCGATCGCAGATCCTTTTTGGATGCCGCGTCGATGGGCTCGTCGTGTCTTCAG
>NZ_JBFAOU010000173.1:0-16748 GCF_040675365.1 Catellatospora sp. NPDC049609
CTGCAACGGGGACGTTGTGGGAGAGTAGGACGCCGCCGGACAAACATCGCTGATCAGGCCCACCCCTAAAGGGGTGGGCCTGATCGCGTTTAACCACTACCGCATTCGTGTCCCCCGCTGGGCCCGCGGAGTGGTGGTAGGCCCTTGCACCTATCGGAAATGGGGTCGCCGTCGACAGACGCCGGCCATATCGTGCGGGCTATGGCTGAGCTCGTCGTCCCGAACGTATTGCTGCACACCGCCTGGTTGACCGCTCGTGACGAGTGGGCGAAGGCCGGCGAGGAGCAGCACGGCAGCGGTGTTCAGCACGCCGCCGAGCTGGATTCGCCCGCGGCGTTCGCCGACTGGGTCGAGCGCCTGAGCCGTATGTCGGACGAGTCGGTGCCGCTGCCCGAGAACCTGGTGCACGCGACGTACTGGTGGATCGTCGAGGACGGGGAGGTTCTCGGCTCGATCTCGATGCGGCACCGTCTGAACGACTTCCTGCTCAACGCCGGCGGGCACATCGGTTACTCGGTGCGGCCCTCGGCCCGGCGGCGCGGCCTCGCGAGCTGGGCCGTCGGTGAGGTGCTCAAGCACGCCCGCGCCCGTGGACTCGACCGGGTGCTGATCAGCTGTGCCGACGACAACACCGCCTCCGCGCGCACCATCGAACGCTGCGGCGGCGTGCTGGAGGACGTCCGCGACACGGAGCTCGGCCGCACCCGCCGCTACTGGATCGAACTGCGCTGACCCGCCAGGGGGCTAGGAGGCCGCCAGGAGGACGGGGCGGGGGGACCAGTAGTAATCCGCGTCGGGGGCGGTGGGGGGAATGCCGGGGACGGTGCGGACCAGGACGAGGTAGCGGCCGGAGGTGTTGGTCTCGGCGATGGTGTACGGCGTGGTGGGCTCGAAGGAGAGCACCAGGGACGTCCGGGAGAGCTCCTTGCCCGACTCGGCGCTGATCGCGATGAGTGTCTGGTCCGGGGCGAGCAGGAGGATCCGGTCGGGGCCCGTGGCCAGGATGCGGGGCGGGGGCGTGGTGCTGCCTGCCGGCGGCTGCCAGGTCCAGCGGTGTTCGCCGGTGCGCGGGTCGCGGCCGTCGAGGCGGGTGACGGCTGACGGGTCGGGCGCCGACGCCGCGGTGCCCCCGGTCAGGACGGTGCCGGCGGCGGACAGGGCGGGCGACGGCAGCGCGTCGGCGCCGTCGAGCAGGAACCCCTGCACCCCGGAGCGGCCGGTGAGGCGTACACCCGGGCAGCGCGAGTGCCCGACGACGCAGGAGACCGGGTCCACCGCGGTGATCCCGCTGCCCAGGTCGGGCAGTGCGCGACCGGACGCGGTGTCGACGCGCCGCACCGTCCCGGCGCACGTGTCGTGGACCAGGTACTGCCCGGTGGCGGTGAGATCGGCGCCGCGGCAGGACGCGGCGGGCGCGGCGACCTGCCAGCGCTGCCCACCGGTGGCGGGGTCGTACGCGGTGACGTGCTGCGGACCGGCGACCACGACCGCGCCGTCGGCGGTGAACAGGCCGGGCGGCTGGTAGAGCGTCGCCGCGCCGGTGCGGCGGCCGGCGTACTCGTCGCCGAGCGGCTCGGCCGCCACCTGCCAGGCGACCTCGCCGGTGCGCGGGTCGGTGCCGACGAGCGCGCCGTCGGACCAGCTGCTCACCACGACCGGGTCGGCGCCGCCGACGGTGACCACCCCGATGAGCTGTGCGGGCCAGCGGCGCAGCGACCACAGCGCGCTGCGCTCGTACTTGACGTCGGGTGGTGCGTCGGCCCAGACCTGGCGTTCGTCGGCGAAGACGCGGATGCGGTCGTCGAGGATGAGCGGTGCGGAGATCAGGGCCCCGATCGGGCCCGGCGCGGGGATCACCGGTTCGGGGTAGGCCTTTCGGGCCGGAGTGACGACCTCGGCCGGGCCGAGCACGCGCCAGGCGACCAGCCCTGCCGCCGCCAGCAGCGCCGCCGAGGCAGCGCCGATCACCGCGATGCGTGCGCCCCGGGGCATGGTCCGCCATCTCATAGGAGCACCCTATTACGGTCGCCGCAGCGCACTGGTACGGCGTTCGGCCTGCTGGCATGGGGTCTCCGGAGATCGAATCCGGTCGTGGCCGCCGCATGCGCGCGCATGGGCTGTCATAAGTGCGACTGAACCCCGCGCGGCCTGCATCGCTCCGCATCGTCGCAGGTCAGCGACGTGGATGAGGGTGTGGTTGGACGTGGGCACGGGGGCATCGGACCGGACGGCCCATCGGTCCATGCGAAGAGACCATTCCAGACGGTGGGACCGCCTGGGAGGGTGCTCCATAGTCTCCGGGGGAGGCTCTTTTTCCGCTGGTTCTGGGGAATCTTCGACGCGTGGGGGATCAACCGTGCGCACACGCAGAGGCGTGGCATCGCTAGTAACAGCCTCCCTGGTGGGAGGGCTGTCCATTCTGGGCACCGTCATGGCGGCGTCGTCGCCGGCCGCGGCGGCACAGCCCAAGCCGAATCACACGAGGTTGGCCCCGGACATCCCGCGGACCAACACGCCGCGGATCACGACCGGTGAGATCACGGACCTTGCCTACATCGGCAACCGGGTCTTCGTGGCCGGCACGTTCACCTCGATCCGCAACAACACGTCGACCAACACGACGACCGTCAACCAGGCTTACCTGGCGGCGTTCAACATCGACACGGGCCTGATCGACACCACCTTCCGGCCGACGTTCGCCGGCGGTGCGGTCACCGAGGTCGAGGCGTCGCCGGACGGCACCAAGCTGTTCGTCGCGGGCCGGTTCAACACGGTCAACGGCGTGACCAAGCGCAAGGTCGCCTCACTGAACCTCACCACGGGCGCGCCGATCGCCGGGTTCACCGCGAACGCGAACAGCGCGGCGACCTCGATCGAGGCCACCAACACCACGGTGTACATCGGCGGCCAGTTCACCACGATCAACAACGTGGCGCGGGTCGGCCTGGCCGCGGTCAACGCGAGCACCGGCGCGGTGGTGACCGGCTTCGTGAACAACCTGTCCGGCGGCATCGGCGTCGACGGCGCGCTGACCGTGCAGGCGCTGGTTTTGACGCACGACGACAGCAAGCTGCTGGTCGTGCACACGGGCCGGCAGATCGCGGGGCAGGACCGCTACGGCGTCGGCCTCATCAACACGACCAACAACCAGCTGCTGCCCTGGCGCAGCCGGCTGTGGGACGACAACCTGCAGTTCGTCGGCGGCATCCAGCGCATCTACGCCGGCGACATCGCGCCCAACGACCAGTACTTCGTGGTGACCAGCGGCTCCGGTGGCGACCGGCCGCCGATCAACGACACCGCGATCGCGTTCCCGATCGCGGGCAACGACCACGTGCAGCCGCTGTGGATCTCGCGGGCGTTCGACAGCATCTACTCCGTCGCCATCTCGGAGAACGCCGTGTACATCGGCGGGCACTTCTCCTGGATCGAGTCGCAGAGCGCGCCGGACCCGTGGCCGGGCCTGGACGACGTCGGCTACGGCACGGGCCAGGGCCTGGGCGGCTACGGCCTGGGTGACGCGGTGGTCCGCCGCGACCACATCGGCGCCCTCGACCCGGCCAACGGCAAGTCGCTGGAGTGGAACCCGGGCTCGAACTCGTTCGAGGGCAACAAGGCGATGCTGGCCACGCCGCGCGGCCTGATCACCGGTGGCGACGCCACCACGCAGGGCGGCTACAACGTGGGCCGGGTCGCGTTCTACGACTTCAACTCGATCCCGGCCGCGTCGCCGTACGACACCGTCATCACCTCCCCGGTGGAGGGCAAGGTGTTCCCGGCGGGCCAGCAGTTCACCATCACCGGCACCGCGACCGCCACCGGCGGGCTGCGGCGGGTCCAGGTCGAGATCATCGACACGGCGACCAACCGCTACCTGCAGCCCGACCTGACCACCTGGGGCGCGGCGACGATCATCAACACCAACCTGGCGTCGCCGAACGCGGTGTCCAGCGCCTGGTCGCTGCCGCTGACCATCGCGGGCAACCACACGCTGAAGGTGCAGGCGAAGTCGTTCGCCCTCAACGGCAACAGCGACGCCACCAAGGCGATCAAGAAGTTCGAGACCTTCAGCCTCGACGACCGTACGCCGAGCGCGTCGGTCACCGGGCCGTCGGGCTCGATCATCCCGTCGACGACGTTCACGGTCACCGGCACGGCGACCGACGACAAGGGCGTGCAGTCGATCGGCTACACCCTGCGCGACGCCAACAACCGCTACCTGCAGGACGACGGTTCGGCGAGCACCGCGTACAACCAGTTCCGGATCCAGCCGGACGTGGTGGGCGGCCTGTCGACCACCTGGTCCACCGAGATCACGGTCCCGTACGAGGGCCAGTGGCAGATCCAGGTGGTGCCGACCGACACCTCCGGCCAGTCCTCGCTGGACACCAGTGACCGGACCTGGATCGTCAGCACGACCGGCATCGCGCCGTCCGTCGCGATCGCCGCGCCCGTGGTGATGAACCCGCCGACCGCGACGCCGCCGATGACGGTGGCGCCGGGCAGCCCGATGACCTTCTCGGGCACGGCGAGCGACGACGAGAACCTGTTCAGCGTCGAGATCCAGCTGCGCAACTCGACCACGCGGGAGAACCTCGCGTCCGACGGCACCTGGGGCACCGACGTGCAGGCGGGCTGGTTCCGCGTCACGCCGCTGAACCTGAACGCGACCAGCGTCAACTGGTCGTACACCACGCCGTTCAACCTGAAGCCGGGCACGTACTCGTTCTCGGTCAAGGCCACCGACGACGTGGGCCTGGAGACGGCCAGCACCAACCAGGGCCGGCTGACGATCAACTCGCAGATCCCGGGCGACAACCCGCCCAACGGCCTGCTGAACGTCACCGGCAACCAGACCGCGGCGGTGCTGCACCTGGACCTGGCCGGCACGGCCACGGACGACTTCGGGGTGGCCAGCGTCAAGATCGCCATCCGGGAGCAGGACAGCAGCCGCTACCTGCAGGCCGACGGCTCGCTGAGCGCGGCGTTCGCGACGCGTGACGCGGTCCTGGCGAGCCCGAACGGCACCAGCACCACGTGGACGCTCTCCACGGACCTGCCCGTCCAGGGCCGGTACGCGGTGACCGCGTACGCGTACGACACGGTGGGCCAGCAGGACACCTCGACCTCGGGGGCGACGGCGACGTACGCCATCTACCCCGGTGACCTGCCGCCGACGGTGACGCAGGCCCTGATGGCGCCGCAGAACGGTGCGGTCTTCACCGACGCTCGCATCTTCGTCAGCGGCCGTGTCGAGGACGACCAGCAGATCGCCGAGGCCCAGGTGGCCGTCGTCGACTCGGCGGGCCGCTACATGAGCTCGTCGGGCACGTTCACCAGCACGTCGCAGAGCTGGCGCAACGCGTTCCTGAACTCGCCCGGCTCGCCTGGCTCGAACTACTCGTACACCACCCCGGCCATCCCGGCCGGCACGTACACGGTGCGGGTGCGGGGCGTCGACCAGCACGGGTTCGCCACGAACCCGCCGGTGGACGTGACCGTGACGGTCCAGGTGCCGGCGAACAACCCGCCGGTCGCCAACTTCACGGTGTCCTGCACGAACAACGTCTGCACCTTCGACGGCCGCTCCTCGACCGACGAGAACACCCCGGCGCTGACGTACTCGTGGAACTTCGGGCAGGGCTCGGGCTCCGGCGCGGTGGCGACCAAGACCTACACCGCTGCGGGCACGTTCAACGTGGTCCTGACGGTGCGGGACGAGTACGGCCTGACGGCGACGAAGACCACGCCGGTGACGATCACGGAGCCCCCGGGCAACGTGGCGCCCACCCCGGTGATCAACACGCCGTCGTGCACGCTGCTGGTGTGCAACATCTCCGGGGTCGGGTCCGCGGACCCGAACGTCGGCGACACGTTCACCTACCGCTGGGACTTCGGTGACGGCACGGCGCAGAGCACGTCGTCGTCGATGTCGCACACCTTCCCCGCGGCCGGCACGTACACGGTGACGCTCACCGTGACCGACGGCTGGGGCAAGGCCGCCAGCGCCACGCGGCAGATCACGGTCGCCGCGGCCTGACGGCTGATACGAAAGACCGCCGCCGGCTCGCTCTCGCGGGCCGGCGGCGGTCTTTTCGTCGGTACGTCAGACGAAGAACTTCTCCGCGGCGTGCAGCAGCGCGTCGTTCTCCTCCGCGGTGCCGATCGTGACGCGCACGCCCTCCCCGGCGAACGGCCGCACGATGACGCCCTCGGCCTCGCAGGCCTGCGCGAACGGCACCGCCCGCTCGCCCAGCGGCAGCCACACGAAGTTGGCCTGGCTGGCGGGCACGCCCGGCAGCAGCTTCGCCAGCGCGATCTCCAGCCGCTCGCGCTCGGCGATCACCAGGTCGCAGCGGCGGCGCATCTCCGCCTCGGCGTCCAGCGCGGCCAGGGCCGCGGCCTGCGCGGCCATGCTGGTCGAGAACGGGGTGACCACCTTGCGCACCGCGCCGGCGACCTCGGGGTGCGCGACCAGGTAGCCGACGCGCAGCCCCGCCAGGCCCCACGCCTTGCTGAGGGTGCGCAGCACGGCCACGTTGGGCCGGTCGCCGTACACCTTGACCCCGTCGGGCACGCCCGGGTCGGTGACGAACTCCTGGTATGCCTCGTCGAGCACGACCAGCACGTCGTCGGGCACGGCGGCGAGGAACTCGTCCAGCTCCGCCTTGCGCACGCTGGTGCCGGTCGGGTTGTTCGGGTTGCAGACCAGGATCATCCGGGTGCGGTCGGTGATCGCCGCGGCCATCGCGGCCAGGTCGTGGCCGTGCTCGGCCGTGTTCGGCACGCGCACCGAGGTCGCACCGGTGGTGTGCGCGATGATCGGGTACGCCTCGAACGAACGCCACGAGTAGAGCAGCTCGTCGCCGGGCAGGCAGGTCGCGCGGACCAGGTGCTCGGCGAGCGCGACGGAGCCGCAGCCGGTCACCACCCGCTCGGCGGGCACGCCCAGCCGCGCGGCGAACCTGTCCCGCAGCGCCACCACGCCCATGTCGGGGTAGCGGTGCACGTTCGCGGCCGCCTCGGTGATCGCCTCGACGACGCCGGGCAGCGGGCCGTACGGCACCTCGTTGCTGGCCAGCTTGATCGCGCCGGGCACGGAGCGGCCGGGCACGTAGTTCGGCAGGGCGTCCAGATCAGCCCTGGTGAGAGTCCTCTTGCTCATCAGATGCCGCCTTTCTTGTCGGTGCGGACCGCGTCCGGCACGCGCACCACGTAGGTGCCCGCGGACCGGTCATGCCAGGCCATGCGCTGCTGGCGGTCGATCAGGAGGAACACGATGTCCACGATCTGCAGGATCACGAAGAACGGCCCGCAGCAGGTGAACAGGAGCAGCGGCATGGCCAGCGGGCTCCAGCGGCGCCAGGCGCGCCCGGTGCCGAGCGGGTCCAGGCTCTCCGCCCGGACCACCTTGACCTTCGCGAGCCGCTTGCCCAGCGTCTGCCCGGTGTGCGCGGTGGCCGGCACCTCGTACGCGAACCACAGCGCCAGCGCGATCAGGATGATCACGAACAGCAGCGCGTCCACCTGCGCGGGGCGCTCGATGTCCAGCGGCAGCTGGCCGGTCTCCAGCCACTTGTTGGTGATCGCCTGCGTGTACGGGATGTAGTCGCGCAGGAAGAGGTAGACGAACCAGCCGTTGACGACGATGTTGAGTAGCACCAGCGCGCCGGTGTCGATGATCCGCGCGACCAGCCGCGCGCCGGGCGTGGCCAGCGGCATGCCGTGCGGGCGCACCGGCGGCTGCGGCACGGGGTGCGGCCAGCCCGGAGGCAACGGCCTGCCCCCAGGGAGGCCGGGACCGCCCGTCGGGGCGCCGGGACGGCCGGGACCGCTGGTGGGGAGGTTCGGCGGCGGCAGCACGGGCGGGACCGCCCCGTCGCGGGCGCCGCTCACCTGGGGCACGGGCTGCTCGACGGGTGCCGCGGGCGGCGGAGGCGGGGGCGGGGGCACGGCCGGCGGCCCGTCCGGCGGGGTCGCGTCGGCGGGCAGTGGCGCGCCCAGCCAGCCTTCGCCGTCCCAGTAGCGCTGCGTGCTGGGGTCGGCGGGGTCCTTGTACCACCCAGGGCTGATCGTCATGACTGTTATTTAACCGACCTTCACCACGACGGTCCGCGCCGCCTTGTCATGCAGACACTGTTGCAGCGGTTTGTCCCACAGCTGCCAGAAACCGTCGAGGTAGCTGAAGAACGGCACGAACAGGCCCACCACCCGCTCGACGGCCCACCGCTTGGTCAGCGCGCCCCGGGTCAGCGCCTCGGCCGGGTTCGCCATCACGATCCGGATCTTCAGCGCCTTCTTGCCGACGGTCTGGCCACCCTTACGCAGCTGGTACTCCACGTAGTAGAGGTAGGTGAAGACGAGCGTGAAGCCGAAGACCACCGCGAAGAAGATCATCATCGGGCCGAACAGCGCCAGGAAGTCCGGCGGCACGGGCTGGCCGTACACGTCGTAGTCGCCGGCCGACTCCTCGATCGTCGCGACGAAGCTGAAGATCCAGATGAAGGACGCCGGCAGCGTGACGACCATGCTGATCACGCCCGCGATGAGGCCGTCGAGCAGGAACGCCAGCAGGCGGTCGCCGAAGCTCGCCAGGGGCAGCCCGTTGGGCGCCAGCGGCACCGCGAACGGCTGGTAGGCCCCGGCCGGCCGGGGCGGCGGCACCCAGCCCGCGGGCTGCGGCGACCACGGCGGCGGGGGAGGCGTCCCCGGAGCGCCGGGCGGCGGCGCCGGCGGCGGGAACGGCGAGGGGGTGGGGGAGGTCATGCGTGACATCCTTCCATGTCCTCGCGCTGGCCAGCGCCGCCGGTTTCGCAGGTTAAGAAGGGCACCTTCCTCTACGGATAGAGATAAGAAGGTGCCCTTCCTTTCCTAGGGGTCAGAGGTTGCCGCGGGTCTCCTGCTCGCGCTCGATCGCCTCGAACAGGGCCTTGAAGTTGCCCTTGCCGAAGCCCAGCGAGCCGTGCCGCTCGATCAGCTCGAAGAAGACCGTCGGGCGGTCCTGCACCGGCTTGGTGAAGATCTGCAGCAGGTAGCCGTCCTCGTCCCGGTCGACCAGGATGCGGCGCTTCTTCAGCTCCTCGATCGGGGCGCGCACGTTGCCGATGCGGGCCCGCAGCTCCGGGTCGTCGTAGTACGAGTCGGGGGTGGCCAGGAACTCCACGCCCGCGGCCGCCATCGCGTCCACCGTCGCCAGGATGTCGTTGGTGGCCAGCGCGATGTGCTGCGCGCCGGGGCCGCCGTAGAACTCCAGGTACTCGTCGATCTGGGACTTCTTGCGGGCGATGGCCGGCTCGTTGAGCGGGAACTTCACCTTGCGGGTGCCGTTGGCGACGACCTTGCTCATCAGCGCGGAGTAGTCGGTGGCGATGTCGTCGCCGATGAACTCCGCCATGTTCGTGAAGCCCATGACACGGTGGTAGAACTCCACCCACTCGTCCATCCGGCCCAGCTCGACGTTGCCGACGACGTGGTCGACGGCCTGGAAGAAGCGCTTGGGCGCACCGGCCGCGACCGCCGCCGAGCGGTCCACGATCGGCTCGCGGGCGACGAAGCCGGGCTGGAACGGGCCGTCGTAGCGGGAGCGGTCCAGCAGGGTGTGCCGGGTCTCGCCGTACGTGGCGATCGCGGCCACCCGGACCGTGCCGTTGCCGTCGGTGTGGTCCTCGGGCGCCTGCAGGCTCCGCGCGCCGTGCTTGACCGCGTACGCGTACGCCGCGTCCACGTCGGGCACCTCGAGGGCGATGTCGGTGACGCCGTCGCCGTGGCGGGCGTGGTGGTCGGCGCCGGGCGCGTCCGCGTGCACCGCGCCGCGCAGCACGAACCGCGCCGAGCCGGAGGTCAGCACGTACTCGGCGTAGTCGCGGTAGCCCTGCTCGGGGCCCCGGTACGCGACGAGCGTCATGCCGAACGCGGTCGAGTAGTAGTGCGCCGCCTGCTTGGCGTTGCCCACCAGGAAGGCGATGTGGTCGACGCCCTTCACGGGGAACGGGTCGTGGCTGGAGTCCGGCGACGCGTGGGTGGCGGCCGGGTGCGCTACTGCGGTCATGCCGAAAGCTTGGCGCGGGCCCGTGACCTGGGCAACTGTCTCGTCGATGACTGATCAGATTGCGCAGAACGTACCGCCGATGGGCAAGTTCGCTGGACAGATTGACTAGTTATCAAGTCGTTACCTCGCCCTGTAATGCTCACCGGGCTCCCGGGCGTAGTCCTGGTGACCAGGGGAGATGTGGGATGGACGACTTCGCTGAGTTCTACCTCAGCGGCAAGGACGCGGTGTTCCGCGCCGTGCTCGCGGCGGGCGGCGACCGCGCCGGCGCCGAGGACGCGGTGGCCGAGGCGTACGCCCGCGCCTGCGCGCGCTGGGAGACGGTGCGCGTGCACCCGAACCCGACCGCGTGGGTGCTGCGGACCGCGTTCAACTTCCGGCGCTCGGTCTGGCGGCGGCTGCGCCGGGAGGTGCTCGGGGACCTCCCGGACCGGCCCGCCGCCGTTCCCGAGCCGGGCGGCGGGCTGCGCCGCGAGCTGGCCGCACTGCCCCGGCGCCAGCGGGAGGTGGTCGCGCTGCGGCTGGTCGCCGACCTGAGCGTGGCCGAGACCGCCGAGCTGCTCGGCATCGCCGAGGGCACCGTCAACTCCCACCTGCACCGTGCGGTGCAGTCCCTGCGTCACCAGCTGGAGCCGGCCCGCCTGGCGGCCCTCAAGCCCACCCCGGAGGTGGCCTGATGAGCGTCGACGACCTGCGGACCCGGCTCTCCGAGGAGTACGGGGAGGAGCGCTTCACCATGACGGTGAGCGAGATCGAACACCGCGCCGGGCGGGGCTCGCGCCGCCGCCGGGGCGCCTGGGCCGCGGTGGCCGCGGCCACCGCCGTCGTGGCGGTGGGCTGGCTGGTGTGGCCGCAGGCCCCGGCGGGCAAGCCCGAGCCGCCGGCCACGCCGAGCGCCGTGCCCACCGCGTCGGCCGCGTCCACCGCGTGGCGGGCCGGGTTCGCCGCCGAGTGCGACCGGAAGTGGCTCGCGCATGACCGGACCGGCCTGCGACCGGCCGATCAGGGGCAGCTGCCCCCGCTGCTCATCGAGCAGTTCCACGGCGAGCTCGGCATCCGGGTGTACGGCAACGAGTGGCTCACGGCCGAGTGCGAGCGCACCGCCCGCGACACGACGGTGGGCTTCTCCCGCTCGGCCGACAACACCCTGAAATGGCTGCCCGACGCCGGCACGGGCATCCCCTACTTCGCGGCCCGGCGGGGTCGCGCGACCTCGCCGGACAGCGATCCGCAGCCGAGACCGGAGGAGATCGCCGGTGACTACATCATCGGGCGGGCGCCGGCCGGGGCCGTCAAGATCGAGGCACTCACCCCGGACGGCCGGGTCTTCCCCGGCGGGATCGGCGGGCACCTGTTCCTGGTGTGGGCTCCCGAGGGCGGGCTGCGGGACGCCGTGGTGCGGGCCGACGTGAACGTCTCGCAGGTCCTGGTGGCCGACTCGGCCGAGCTGCCCGGGGCGTACGACGAGCGGGCGATGGACGCGGCCTGCCGGCAGGACCTCGCGACGGGGTACGCCGCGGCCGGGCGCATCGACATGCCACCACGCCGGTTCGTCCGGCGCGACGGGCAGCGGGTGGTGTTCCTCTACGGCTCGCCGGACACGGTCGTCGCCTGCTCCCGCCTGGACGACACGATCAGCCTGACCGTTGTGCGGCGGGTGCCCGCCGCCCCGCAGGGCTGGCAGCCGGCCAAGCACTTCCACCACACCTCGGACACGCAGGGCTGGCTGTTCGGCGTCGCGCCGGACGGGGCCACGGGCGGCACGCTGACCCTGCGCAACGGGCGCAAGGTGCCGGTACGCATCTCGGACGGCTGGTACGGCACCTCGTGGACGGCGGATCCGCACGACGAGGACGACCGCCCGCGCCGCGTCGAGCTGATCGTCGACGGCGAGACGTGGACGGTGCCGGCGGCGCAGTGACGCGGTGACATGATGGGCCGGTGACCGGCACCGTGGACGAGCTGGACGTACGGCTGATCGAGCTGCTCGCGGCCGAGCCGCGGATCGGCGTGCTGGAGGCCTCGCGCCGCCTGAAGGTGGCGCGGGGCACCGTGCAGGCGAGACTCGACCGGCTGGTCGCCCGGGGCGTCATCAAGGGCTTCGGCCCGGAGCTGGACCCGGCGGCGATCGGCTACGGCGTCACCGCGTTCATCACGCTGGAGATCCGGCAGAGCGGCGGCCACGACCCGGTCGCCGCGCACCTGTCGACGATCCCCGAGGTGCTGGAGGCGTACACCATCACCGGCGGCGGCGACCTGCTGTGCCGGATCGTCGCCCGGTCCAATGCCGACCTGCAACGGGTCATCGACGAGATCGTGGCCTACGACGGCATCCTGCGCGCCTCGACGCTGATCGCGCTCGCCGAGCAGCTGCCGTACCGCACCCTGCCGCTGGTGGGAAAAGCCGCCCGACACGGGTGATTCGGACAGTCACTCACGTTTGAGCATTCCGTGGCTATCCTTTCCGGATGGCTCAGGCGAGGTCCGGCACGGGCTGGCTCGTGGCGGCTGCCGTGGCGATGACCGTGCTGGTGAGCACGGGCGTCTGGAACCCGTTCCCCGGCCTCTGGGACTGGATCAACACCAGCGGCCCCATCGCCGACCCGCCGACCCGCTGGCAGGAGCGCCTGGGCGGCACCCCGCAGACCGTCACGCTGCTGGGCGACCAGCTCATCCTCGAACACCGGGACTCGGTCGAGGCGCGCAGCCGGGCCACCGGCCGCCGGATCTGGTCCACCCCGGCGGACTGGGCCGCGGTGGCCGGCCCGCCCGAGCGCACCGTCGTCGTCGCCGGGACGCTGCTGGTCAAGGGGTATCAGGTGATCGACCCCGCGACCGGCCTGGTGGTCCGGCGCGACGACAAGGCCTCGGCCGTGTGGACCTATGACGACCAGCTCGTCGAGGTGTCCTGCCGTACCCCCCAGGATTGCGAGCTGACCGCGCGGGAGCCCGCCAGCGGCGACGAGAAGTGGTCCACCGGGCTGCCCGGGATGGGGTTCGTGCTGTTCGCCGACAATCCGGACCTGCTCGGCAGCGTGCCCGTGACGGCCGAGCGGATCGCGCCCTCGCACCAGCCCGGCAAGATGCCGCAGCTGCTCGGCTTCCCCGTCGACGGCAAGGTGTACGTGGTCAGCCCGGCCCGCGGCGAGGCGATGCGGGACCCGGTCGAGCCGGGCCGCCGCGAGCGGATCATCGTGGCGGGCGGGCGCGTGGTGCACAGCGTCGCGACGCCGCGCGAGGGCGGCTGCGACGTGCGGGTCACCGCCCGCGACTCCACCGGGACGGTCGTCTGGTCCCTGCCCAAGGGCCAGCACCTGCGCACCATCGGCGGTGGCGGCTGCGACCAGCGCGACCAGCCGGCCGGCACCGACACGGTGCTCGTCTCGGTGCTGCCGGACGGGCGCGAGCAGCTGCTCGACGCCGGCCTGGGCAAGGCCGTGCTGACCTGCGCCGAGGGCGAGCACGTCGTGGCCGTGGACAGCGAGCGGGCGCTGGTGCGCTCCGCCGACGGCAAGAAGCTGACGATGTACGAGCACGACGCCGACCGGCCCGCCAAGCCCAAGCAGCTGTGGAGCCGGAAGGTCGACCCGGGGGCGTCGGCGGCGATGCGTGGCGGGGTCGTGGTGCTCGTCGATCGCGCACCCGACCGGGTGATCGTGCTGGAGCCCGGCACCGGCCGGGTGCGCCGCGAGGTGAAGACCGAGGCCGAGGTGGTCGCCGCCGACGCGAAAGGCCTGCTGTTGGGCCAGCGGCGTGATCTCGGTTACCTCGCGTTCGATTAGCCTGCCCGCGAATTCTGCGGCCCGACGACACATGAGTACGCTTTTCGCCGTGACTGACTTCGCCTACTCCTCCCTGTTGCCCCTGGGCGCGGACACCACCGACTACCGGCTCGTCACCGACGAGGGCGTGGACGTGGTCAGCGGGCCGGGCGGGCGCAAGTTCCTCACCATCGAGCCGGAGATCTTCACCCAGCTCACCGCCGAGGCGATGCACGACATCGCGCACTACCTGCGCCCGGCGCACCTGGCCCAGCTGCGCTCGATCATCGAGGACCCGCTGTCCTCGCCGAACGACCGCTTCGTCGCCAAGGACCTGCTGCACAACGCGAACATCGCGGCCGGCGGCGTGCTGCCGATGTGCCAGGACACCGGCACCGCGATCGTGATGGGCAAGCGCGGCCGGCACGTGCTCACCGACGGCGCCGACGAGGCCAACATCGCCCGCGGCGTGTACGAGGCCTACACCAGCCTGAACCTGCGCTACTCGCAGCTCGCCCCGCTGACCGTGTGGGACGAGCGCAACACCGGCACCAACCTGCCCGCGCAGATCGAGCTCTACGCCGAGGACCCGGACGGGCACGCCGACGCGTACAAGTTCCTGTTCATGGCCAAGGGCGGCGGCAGCGCCAACAAGTCGTACCTCTACCAGGAGACCAAGGCGCTGCTGAACCCCACCTCGTTCATGCGCTTCCTGGACGAGAAGCTGCGCCTCATCGGCACCAGCGCCTGCCCGCCGTACCACCTGGCCATCGTGATCGGCGGCACGTCGGCCGAGCACGCGCTCAAGACCGCCAAGCTGGCCTCGGCGAAGTACCTGGACAACCTGCCGTCGGCGGGTTCGATGCTGGCGCACGGCTTCCGGGACGTGGCGCTGGAGGCCGAGGTCCTCGAACTGACCCGCAACTTCGGCATCGGCGCGCAGTTCGGCGGGCGCTACTTCTGCCACGACGTGCGCGTCATCCGGCTGCCCCGGCACGGCGCGTCCTGCCCCGTCGCCATCGCCGTGTCCTGCTCGGCCGACCGCCAGGCCGTCGCCAAGATCACGCCGTCGGGCGTGTGGCTGGAGCGGCTGGAGACCGACCCGGCCCGCTACCTGCCCGAGGTCACCGTCGAGGACGTCTCCGACGAGGTCGTCCAGGTCGACCTCAACCGGCCCATGTCCGAGATCCGCGAGCAGCTCTCGCAGTACCCGGTGAAGACCCGGCTGTCGCTATCCGGCCCGCTGGTCGTCGCGCGCGACATCGCCCACGCGAAGATCGCCGAGCGCCTCGACGCGGGCGAGCCGATGCCGCAGTACCTGCGCGACCACGCCGTCTACTACGCCGGCCCCGCCAAGACCCCCGAGGGTTACGCGTCCGGCTCCTTCGGCCCGACCACGGCCGGCCGGATGGACGCGTACGTGGAGAAGTTCCAGGCCGCGGGCGGCTCGTTCGTGATGCTGGCCAAGGGCAACCGCAGCGGCCAGGTCACCAAGTCCTGCCAGGCGTACGGCGGCTTCTACCTCGGCTCCATCGGCGGCCCCGCCGCCCGGCTCGCCCAGGACTGCATCAAGAAGGTCGAGGTCCTGGAGTACCAGGAGCTCGGCATGGAGGCGGTCTGGCGGATCGAGGTCGAGGACTTCCCCGCCTTCATCGTCGTCGACGACAAGGGCAACGACTTCTTCGCCGAAACCCTCAAGCCCACCCTCACCATCAGCCGCCGCTGACCTTCGTTGATCGTCCGACTTGCCTGGCACATGGGCGTATCTTGAAGGCCCTTTCGCCCATGTGCCTGGCAAATCGGGTGATCTAGGGGCGCCAGCCGCGGGAGGTGAGGGCGGTCTTCACCTCGCGGAGCACGCCGGGGAAGTCGGTGCGCAGGCGGCGGCTGGTGACGTGCAGCACTATCCAGCCGTCGGCGACGAGCAGGTTCAGGCGCTTGCGATCCAGGTGGAACTGGTCGGGGGAGTCGTGCCACTCGCCGTCGTACTCGATGGCGACCTTGTACTCGGGCCAGGCGAGGTCGGGGTGCAGCACCCGGCCGCCCACCGGGACCGGGAACTGCGGCTCCGGGCGGGGTAGGCCGTTGCGTACGAGGCCCAGGCGCAACCGTGTCTCCTGGGGAGACTCCGCCCGCCCGTCGGCGAGGCCGAACGCCTTCGCCGCCCGTGCCGAGCCGTGCCTGCCGAAGCGGGCGCGGGCCAGCTCGCCGAGTTCCTCGGCCGTCACCAGCTTGGCGCGCAGCAGCGCGTCGATGATCATGACGGCGGGTACGAGGTCGAGCCAGAGCGCCAGGTCCCAGCAGGTGCGCGAGGGCCGGGTCACCGGGAAGCCGCGATGGGTCTCGACCTCGTCGTCCGCCAGCAGCATGCGGTGGACGGCTGCGTGCTGGCGCTGGTTGAGCCGGGCACCCGCCGGGACGACGAGATGCGCCCGATCGGCGAAGGACGCGGCGTGCGCGACGCCGAACAGGTACGCCGCCGAAGGGCCGGCGAAGTAGGCGCGTTCCGGCAGGACGAGTGCCAGCGCGCGGCAGCGCAGCTCGTGGTCGTGCTCCAGCCGGCTGTCGGCGAAGAGGTCGTAGCCGAGGCTCTTCCAGTTCTCACCGCGGAGCTGCTCGAACGTGAGCAGGCCGTCGCGCAGGGCGTCGGAGCCGCGGAAGACCTGCCAGGCGAGTTGTCGGGGTCGGTCGATACGTCGCACGCCGGACAGCCTGCCTCAGATCCACGCCCCCTGTGCGCAGCCCTGTGGATAACCCACCGCCTGCCTGTGGACAACCATGTGGAAGCCCTGTGGACGGATGTGGACGACCGCTGTGGATGATCGCCCGCCCCCGCTGTGGATGATCACCTGTCCCGCTGTGGACGACCGCCCGCCGGGCTGTGGATGATCGCCCGACTTGCCAGGCACCTGGGCGAATGAGCGTTCAAGATACGCCCA
>NZ_JBFAOU010000174.1:0-16640 GCF_040675365.1 Catellatospora sp. NPDC049609
GTTGGCCTATCTGGATGACAAAACGTAGATCAAGTTCATCCAGATAGGCCAACGTATATGTAAAACCAGGGGCGAGACCGTCAGGCGGGGGTACGGAAGGTGCGGCGGTAGGCGAGCGGGGCGGTGCCGATGGAGGCGCGCAGGTGCTGGCGCAGCGAGACGGCGGTGCCGAAGCCGGCCCGGTCGGCGACCTGGTCGACGGGGAGGTCGGTGCTCTCCAGCAGGTGGCGGGCGTGCTCGACGCGCTGCTGGGTGAGCCAGCGGCCGGGGGACAGGCCGGTCTCGTCCCGGAAGCGGCGGGTGAACGTGCGTACGCTCATCCGCGCGTGCCGGGCGAGCTGGTCGAGGTCGAGCGGCTCGCCGAGACGGGCGAGCGCCCAGTCGCGGGTGGCGGCGGTGGAGGCGTCCCCGGCTGCGGGCAGCGGGCGCTCGATGAACTGGGATTGGCCGCCGTCGCGCCAGGGGGCGACGACGCAGCGGCGGGCGGCCCGGTTGGCGACGTCGCTGCCGTGGTCGCGGCGGACCACGTGCAGGCACAGGTCGAGCCCGGCGGCGACGCCGGCGGAGGTGAGCACGTCTCCGTCGTCGATGAACAGGACCTCGGCGTCGAGCTTGACCTGCGGGAAGCGGCCGCGGAAGTCCTCGGCGTAGGCCCAGTGCGTGGCGGCGGGGCGGTCGTCGAGCAGCCCGGCGGCGGCCAGCGCGTACGCCCCGGTGCAGATGGACATGATCCGCTTGCCGGCGTCGTGGGCGGCGCGCAGCGCGGCGATGGTGGGGCTGCCGGTGAAGTCGTGCAGGCGCTCGCGGTGGATGCCGGGGACGATCACCGTGTCGGCCCAGTCGAGCAGGTCGAGGCCGTGGTCGGGCTGGACGGTGAACCCGGCGTTGCAGCGGACCGGGCGGGCGTCGGGCGAGCAGATCCGGGTCTCGTAGAGCCGGTGCCCGGCGCTGTCGGTGGCGCAGCCGAACACCTGGCTGGGGATGCCGAGGTCGAGCGCCATGACGCCGTCGAGGGCGAGGACGGCGACGCGGTGGCGGGCGGTCATGGCTCGATTCTTTCACATAGTGGCGTTCAGGCCACTGTCGGCCGACTGAGAGATCTTGCACGATGGCCTGGTGACGTTGCTGGAAGACAGGGTGAAGCAGGCGAGAAGGCAGCATCTGGCCTGGGCCGCGGCGGCGGTGGCGCTGGTCGCCATCGTGGGCGCGGCCGGGTTCCGGGCCACCCCCGGGGTGCTGATCGACCCGCTGCAGCAGGAGTTCGGCTGGTCGCGGGGCACCATCTCGCTGGCGGTCTCGGTCAACCTGGTGCTCTACGGGCTGACCTCGCCGTTCGCCGCCGCGCTGATGGAGCGCTTCGGGATGCGCCGGGTGGTGGCCGGGGCGCTGCTGCTGGTCGCCGCGGGCAGCGGGCTGACCGTGTTCATGTCCGCGAGCTGGCAGCTCGTGCTGTGCTGGGGGCTGCTGGTCGGGCTGGGCACCGGCTCGATGGCGCTGGCGTTCGTGGCGACCTTCACCAACCGCTGGTTCGTGCGGCACCGGGGGCTGGTGACCGGGGTGCTGACCGCGGGCGGCGCGGCCGGGCAGCTGGTGTTCCTGCCGCTGCTGGCCTCGCTGGTGCAGTCCTACGACTGGCGGGTCGCGGCGCTGACCGTGGCGGGTTCCGCGCTGCTGGTGGTGCCGCTGGTGTGGTGGCTGCTGCGGGACAGCCCGGCCGACATCGGCACCACGGCGTACGGCGCCGATCCCGACGAGCCCGTGCCCGCCCCGCCGGTGAGCACGGGCGCGGCCCGGCGAGCCCTGGGGGCGCTGCGCGACGCGGCGCGTACGCGGACGTTCTGGCTGCTGGCCGGCGGGTTCGCGATCTGCGGGGCGACCACCAACGGGCTGGTCGGCACGCACTTCATCCCGGCCGCGCACGACCACGGCATGCCGACGACGACCGCGGCGGGCCTGCTGGCGCTGGTCGGCATCTTCGACATCGCGGGCACCATCGCCTCGGGCTGGCTCACCGACCGCTTCGACCCGCGGTGGCTGCTGGGCGTCTACTACGCGCTGCGCGGGCTGTCGCTGATGATCCTGCCGGGGCTGTTCGCTGCCGACCCGCACCCGAGCATGCTGGTGTTCATCCTGTTCTACGGGCTGGACTGGGTGGCCACGGTGCCGCCGACGATCGCGCTGTGCCGCCGGCACTTCGGCGAGTCCGGGCCGATCGTGTTCGGCTGGGTGTTCGCCTCGCACCAGTTCGGCGCGGCGGCGATCGCGCTGGTCGCGGGCGTGATCCGGGACAGCTCGGGCTCGTACGCGACGGCGTTCTACGGCGCCGGGCTGCTGTCGCTGGCGGCGACCGCGATGTCGGTGGCGATCACCCGGCCGGGTGTCGCGCGGCGCTGGCGCCTGGCCTCCTGACACGGGGCGCCGGCTCACCCGCGCGTGGCGACCCGCCGGATGAGGGCTCACTCGAAGCGGAGGGTGACCCACGGGGGTGGGGCTCGCCCGCGGCGGAGGTGACCCGAAACGGTGCCCAGGCCGGTCCGAGAGAGGTCGAAACGGTGCAGAGCTGCCTTTCTGCGTGTTAGCGGTGCCCGGCATGCATGGAATGCGGGTAGATCGGGTATGTGACTCGTCGTGATTACCACGCTGGTGAAGGCGGGTACTCCGCCGGAACATCTCGCCAGGGTGCAGAGCACCCTGCCTGCCAACGGCAACGCACCGCTGAAGATAGCGATGGTGGCGCCGCCATACTTCGACATCCCGCCCGCCGCCTACGGCGGGATCGAGGCGGTCATCGCCGATCTCGCGAACGCGCTGGTCGACCTCGGCCACAAGGTCACGGTGATCGGCGCCGGACGTGACGGCACCGCGGCCCGGTTCTGGCAGGTGTGGGAGCAGGCCGTCCCGGAGCGACTGGGCGAGCCTGGACCCGAGATCATCTATGCGACGCTGACCCGCCGGGTGGTGGAGAACCTGGTCGCGGCCGGCGAGGTGGACGTCGTCCACGACCACACGTTCGCCGGGCCGCTCAACGCACCGGCGTACGACATGATGGGCCTGCCGACGGTCGTCACCGTGCACGGCCCGGTCGACTCCGAGCTGCGCGGCTACTACCGCACGCTGGACCGCGACCTGTCGCTGGTGGCGATCAGCCACCGGCAGCGCGCGCTCGCGCCCGAGCTGAACTGGTGCGGCGTCGTGCACAACGGGCTGCGCCCGCAGGACTGGCCGTTCCAGCGTGAGAAGAAGGACTACGCGCTGTTCCTGGGCCGGTTCAACGCCGACAAGGGCGCCCACACCGCGGTGCTGGCCGCGCACGAGGCCGGGCTGCCGCTGATCCTGGCCGGCAAGTGCGCCGAGACCGCGGAGAAGAAGTACTTCGCCGAGCAGGTCGAGCCGCTGCTCGGGCCGCACGACGACATGATCGGCATCGCCGACGCGACACTCAAGCGCGAGTTGCTGGCAAATGCCCGCTGTCTGCTGTTTCCTGTGCAGTGGGAGGAACCTTTTGGCATGGTGATGATCGAGTCGATGGTCTGCGGCACGCCCGTGGTGGCGCTGCGCGCGGGCGCGGTGCCCGAGGTGGTGGCCGACGGGGTGAGCGGGTTCGTCTGCGACGAGCCGGGGCAGCTGCCGGACGCGCTGCGCACGGTGGTGGAGCTGGACCCGGCCGAGTGCCGCGAGCACGTGGTGCGGCGCTTCAGCGACGAGCGGATGGCGATGGGATACGTCCAGGCGTACCGGGCAGTGCTGGCGGAGCGGCGGCGGCCGCAGTCGGCCGCGCGCGGCGGCCGGCTCGCGGTGCGCTCGGGCCGGTTGACCTCGGCGGGTGAGCGGTGACGGCTCCGGCACCGCTGAACGCGGGCGACCCGGTGCCGCACGGCCAGGGTCAGGTCACCATCGTCGAGGGCACCACGTTCAGCATCTGCGCGCCCAGCGGGGACATGGAGCCCGGGGGCGCGCAGGGGCTGTTCTTCCGGGACACCCGGATCATCTCCCGCTGGCAGCTGCGCGTCGACGGCCAGACGCCGCAGCCGCTGTCGGTGGTCGACTCCGACGCCTACGCGGCCCGGTTCATGCTGCGCCGCCCGCCGGCGGCCGGGCACGCCGACAGCACCCTGCTGGTGGTGCGCGAGCGCAGCGTCGGCGAGGGTATGCGCGAGGTCGTCACGCTGACCAACGTGGGCCGCGAGGCCACCCTGGTGCACCTGGAGCTGCACGTCGACTCCGACTTCGCGGACCTGTTCGCGGTGAAGGAGGGGCACGCGGGCGGCTCGGCCACGCACGCCACGGCCAGCGGGGTGAACCTGGTGTTCAGCCGCCCGGACGGCTCGCGCGGGCTGCTCGTGCACGCCACCGGCGAGCCCACCAGCACCCACAACGGGCTGAGCTGGCAGGTGGTGATCCCGGCGCGGGACGTGTGGCGGACCGAGATCGTGGTGCACCCGGTGGTGGAGAGCCGCCGGATCGAGCCGCGCTTCCGCGACCACCTGGCGCCGGAGGAGGTCGAGGCGCACTCGTGGCGCAAGAACGTCACCTCCATCCGGGCGCAGCACCAGGAGCTGAACCACGTGCTGCGGCGCAGCGTCCGCGACCTGGACGCGCTGCGCATCGCGACCGGCGAGGACCAGGGGCAGACGTTCGTGGCCGCGGGCGCGCCGTGGTTCATGACCCTGTTCGGCCGGGACAGCCTGCTCACCTCGTGGATGACGCTTCCGCTGGATCCGAAGCTGGCGGTCGGCACGCTGCACACCCTCGCCGCGCTGCAGGGCCGGCAGGCCGATCCGTCCACCGAGGAGGAGCCCGGCCGGATCCTGCACGAGCTGCGGCTCGGCCCGCAGAGCACGTCGGCGCTGGGCGGCTCCCACTACTACGGCACCATCGACGCCAGCCCGCTGTTCGTGTCGCTGCTGGGGGAGGCGTGGCGGTGGGGCGCGGCCGAGACCGACGTGCGCGCGCTGCTGCCCGCCGCCGACGCGGTGCTGTCCTGGATCGACGGTTTCGGCGACCGCGACGGCGACGGGTTCGTCGAGTACCAGCGGGCCACCGACCGCGGCCTGTTCAACCAGGGCTGGAAGGACAGCTGGGACGGCGTCAACGACGCGGCGGGCCAGATCGCCGAGCCGCCCATCGCGCTGGCCGAGGTGCAGGGGTACGCGTACGCGGCGTGGCTGGCCCGGGCCGATCTCGCCGACGCCTTCGGCGAGCCCACGGTGGCGGAGAACTGCCGCCAGCGGGCAGAGAAGCTGCGCGACCGGTTCGCCGAGGCGTTCTGGCTGCACGACGAGGGCTTCTTCGCGATCGCGCTGGACGGGCGCAAGCGGCAGATGGACGCCATGAGCAGCAACCCCGGGCACTGCCTGTGGACGGGCATCGTCACCGACGAGCACGCCGAGCGGCTGATCGCCCGGCTGGCCGAGCCCGACATGGACAGCGGGTACGGCCTGCGCACATTGTCGGACCGGATGGGCGCGTACAACCCGATGAGCTACCACAACGGGTCGGTGTGGCCGCACGACACGGCGCTGTGCGTGGCGGGCCTGATGCGCTACGCCCACGTCCCCGGCGCGGTCGAGCTGGCCCACCGGCTCACCGACGGGCTGCTGCGGGCGGCGACGGCGTTCGGCGGGCGGTTGCCCGAGCTGTTCTGCGGCTTCTCGGCCGACCAGTTCCACCCGCCGGTGCCGTACCCGACCTCGTGCTCGCCGCAGGCGTGGGCGAGCGCGGCGCCGCTGCTGATCGTGCGCGCGTTCCTCGGCCTGGACATGGACGTGCCCCGGGGCAACCTGGTGCTGCGGCCGAGGCTGCCGCAGGAGTGGGGCACCCTGACGCTGGACCGGCTGCCGTTCGGCAACGCGTTGCTGAAGATCACGGCGTCGGGCACCGAGGCGGAGGTGCGCGGCCTGCCAGAGCCTCCGGCCACCAGCGGCTAGAGGCGGCCTTCCAGGGCCTGGCGCAGCTGCTGCAGGCAGCGGGCCAGCAGCCGGGACACGTGCATCTGGGACAGGCCGAGCCGCTGCGCGATCTCGGCCTGGGTCAGGTCGCCGCAGAAGCGCAGCGCGAGGATCTGCTGGTCGCGCGGTGCGAGCGTGGCGACCGCGGCCTGGATGGCCTGCCGGTCGGGCAGCGACTCCAGCCGCGCGTCCTGCTCGCCCAGCAGCTCGCCGAGCTCGGCGAACCCGCTGCCGCTGCGCACCACGCTGTTGAGCGAGCTGACGGCGTACGCGTGGGCGCATTCGAGGCCGTCGCGGATGTCGGTCTCGGCCCGGCCCAGGTGCGTGGCGAGGTCGCGCACGTCGGGCGTGCGCTGCAGGGCCTGGCACAGCTGCGGCACCGCGCGGCTGATCTCCAGGTGCAGCTCCTGCAGGCGGCGGTGCACGTGCATCGCCCAGCCCCGGTCGCGGAAGTGCCGGCGCAGCTCGCCGAGCATGGTCGGGGCGGCGAAGTGTTCGAACCGGACGCCGTGGCTGCTGTCGTAGCGGTCCACGGACTTGATCAGGCCGAGCAGCGCCACCTGGACGAGGTCGTCGTGGTCCTCGCCACGGAAGCTGAAGCGCCGGGCCAGACGCCGGGCCAGCGGCATCCCGGCGTGGATGACGGCGTCGCGGGCGCGCTCGCGGGCCGGGTCGCCGGGCGGCAGGCGGCGCAGCCGGGCCAGCGCCACGGAGACCCGGCGGTCCCGCTCGGCGGTCCACGCCTCGCCCACCGGCTCGCGGGAACCGGCGCTCGGCTCAGGTTCGATCGTCAACGCGTCAGCACGAATGCTCATCGCCGCCATCCGCTGGTCACGCCGTCGCGCCGCCGTCGTGGCGGCTGTCGTCGGCCCTCAGCAGCATCTATGCGGATTTTAGCGACATGTCGTTCGCCGGCGCGGAGGTTGCCGGCTTTCTAGGGCGGGGCAGCGGGGCCACCTCCGCCTGCACCGCGGTGCCGTACGCGCAGATCTCCACCCACGACTCGGTGACCTGCCGGTGGTCGAACCGCATGGCCAGCACCGCGTTGGCGCCCAGGCGCAGCGCGACGCGCGCCATCCGGTCGACGGCCTCCAGCCGGCACTCGGTCAGCATGTGGATGCGCACGTCCATGCTGACGCCCGTGCCGTCGTTCACGTTCTTGAAGCCCTCGGTGTACGGGCTGAGCGTCCGCGCGGACAGGCCCAGCACCTCCCCGAAGACCGTCCTGACCACGTATCCCGGCAGCTGGTCCGTGGTGACGACCAATACGCCCCCGCGGTTGACGGCATCCCTCATGACACCACCTCCTGGTAAGTCCGATAAAGGTGTTATGTCCATCGTGAATGAAAACATCATCATGCGGTACTCATTAACCACCTTTTTGTGTTAATGGGGCAGAAGGGGCAGCGCTCCGGAGGCGTGCGACGATGCACCTCATGCCGCTCACGCCGATCATCGCCACCCTCGCGTACGTGCTCTCCCCGGACGGCGCGAGCGTGCTGCTGCTGCACCGCGACAAGCGGCCCGACGACATCCACTTCGGAAAGCACATCGGCCTGGGCGGCCGGGTCGAGCGCGACGAGGACGTGCTCACCGGCGTCAAGCGCGAGGTGCGGGAGGAGTCCGGCCTGGTCGCCGAGCGGCTGTCGCTGCGCGGGACGGTGTCGTGGCCGGGGTTCGGCCGCGGCGGCGAGGACTGGTTCGGGTTCGTGTTCCGGGTCGACGCGTACACCGGCGACGCGCACCAGGGCAACCACGAGGGCACCCTGCGCTGGGTGCCCCGGGAGCGGCTGTTCGAGGTGCCGATGTGGGCCAGCGACCGGCAGTGGCTGCCGATGGTCTTCGACGACGACCCGCGCCCGTTCCACGGCGTCATGCCCTACCGCGCCGGCGAGATGGTCAGCTGGAGCTACCTGCGCTGACCGCCCCGCGGCACCCACTCGGATATGTCGATATATCGGCCGCTGTATGCCGCGCGTACTAGAGTTCAGGCACCGCGCCGCACGGGGGCGGTCCGCGGCGCGGCGGTGACGGTCCGGCCATCTCACGCTGGCAGCGCGGGCTGCCTACGGAGGGTGCGAGAGGGCCGGACCGTCACCGGCGGCGATCACCGCGGGGCGGACGCGGCAGGGCGGGGTCCTCGCCCGCGAGGAACGTCTCCACCATGAGCTCGTACGACGGGGCGTGCTGCTGGAACAGGCGCGCGGCCTGCGCGAAGGAGACCGCGGCGCCCGCCCGGTCACCGACCGCGGCCTGCGCCTTGCCGATCTGCCGCAGGGCCGCGCCCTGCCGGACCGGGTCGCCGGAGGTGGTGGCCTCGTGCAGCGCCAGCCCGGCGTCGGTCCTGGTCAGATCGGGGCGCCGCACCCGCAGGTACGTCTCCGACCGGCACAGCAGCACGTCGGCGATGTACCGGGGGTCGGGGATCGCGCGCGCCAGCGCCAGGCTCCGGGCGTGGCACCGCAGCGCGGCACGGACGTCGCCGGTGTAGGTGTGCAGCACCCCCAGCGAGCACAGTGCCATCGGGACGACCAGCGCCCGCTGCGGTCCGCGCACGACCGCCAGCGCCTGCCGCAGGTGGACGACCGCCTCGGCGTAGCGCTGCTGCGACACCAGCAGCTCGGCGACGTTGTTCAGCACGGCCGCCTCCAGGCTGCGGTTGCCCAGCCGGCGCAGCGCGTCCAGGCTGACCCGGAAGTGCTCCAGCCCTTCGGCGGGCGCGCCCCGCTTGGTGCACAGGTTGCCCAGGGCGTTGGAGGCGGCGGCCAGGCCGTCAGCGTCGTCGAGGCGGCGCCAGATCGACAGCGCGGCGGTCAGCGACGCGTACGCCTCGTCGAACCGGCCCTCGTAGTTGTAGTACTGCCCGAGGTGGACGCGGGCCAGCGCCTCGGAGGCGGGGTCGTGCCGCGGGTCGTGCACCGCCAGGGCGAGCAGCGCGAGGCGCCGTCCTTCGTCGCGGTTGCGGCGCAGCACGTAGTGCCCGGCCACGCGCAGCAGGTTCGCCGGGTAGCGGCGCCCGGCCGGGCCGGCCTCGGCGGCCTGCGCCGCGACGGCATACGCGCTGGGCAGCTCGGCGTCCAGCCACTGCCCGGCCTGTTCAGGGGTCTCCACAGTGGGCACACCGGGCCCGGCTGGGGCGTCCAGTGCCGGATCGAGGGGCCGGTCGAGGCCGTAGACGGCGAACACCGCCCGCCGGGCCGTGGTCACGTAGTAGACGAGCAACCGGTGCAGCGCCGCCTCGCGTCCGGACGGGTCGTCCTGCTCGAACGCGCACTCGGCGGCGTACAGGCGCAGCAGGTCGTGCAGCCGGTAGGCGCCGTCGTCGACCTCCAGGAGGCGGGCGTCGACGAGCCGGTCCAGGGCCGCGGCCGCCGCGCCGCGCGGCAGGTCGAGCATGGCCGCCACCGCGGGCGCGCTCAGCCGCGGCACGCGGGCCAGGCCCGCCATCCGGAACGCCCGTGCGGCGCTGCCGTCCAGGGCGCGGTAGCTGGCATGGAAGCACGAGCGCACCGCCATGTCGTCGATGTGCAGCTCGTCGAGCCGGCCCTGCTCGTCGACGAGCCGGTCCACCAGGTCGGCCGCCGACCAGTCGGGGCGGGCCACCAGCCGCGCCGCGGCTATGCGCAGCGCGAGCGGCAGGCCCCCGCACAGCTTCGCCAGCACCGCCGCGCTGCGGGCGTCCCCGGCGCGGGCGCCCACCATCCGGTCCAGCAGCAGCGCGGCGTCGGCGTCGCGGAGCACGTCGAGCGGGAGCAGGAACGCCCCGTCCAGGGAGCTGAGCGCGCGGCGGCTGGTCACCAGCACCAGGGTGCCGCCGCCGCCGGGCAGCAGCGGGCGGACCTGCGCGGCGTCGACCGCGTTGTCCAGCACCACGATCATGCGGCGGGTGGCCAGGTGGCTGCGGAACAGCGCGGCCGCCTCGGCCTGCTCGGAGGGCACCTCCGGCTCCGGCGTGCCGAGCGCGCGCAGGAACCGGCCGAGCACCTCCGCCGGGCTGAGCGGCGTCAGCCGGGGGCTGGACCCGAGCAGGTCGAGGTAGAGCTGGCCGTCCGGGTAGCCGGGGGCGAGCCGGTGCGCCAGCCGCAGGGCCAGCGCCGACTTGCCCACCCCGCCGGGGCCGTGGATGTTGCGCAGGTGCGCGCCGGACGCCTCCAGCGCGGCCAGCTCGCCGTCGCGTCCGACCAGCACGGTCGTGTCGGGCGGCAGCTGGCGTGGGACCGGGCCGGGCGCGGGTGGGGCGGGCGCCAGCGCGGGGTCGCGGCGCAGGACCGCGCTGTGCGTACGCCGCAGCCCCGGGCCGGGCTCCAGCCCCAGCCGGTCCGCCAGCTCCCGCCGCGCCGACCGGTAGGTGTCCAGGGCGGACGCGGTGTCACCGGCGCCGTAGTGCACGCGCATGAGCTGCTCGTACGCTCGCTCGCGGGTGGGATGTGCGGCCAGGTGCTCGCGCAGCGGCACGACCAGCGCGGTGCCCTCGCCGGCCAGCAGGCGCGCCTCGAACAGCTCCTCGGTGTGCGCGACCCGCAGCTCGTCCAGCGCCGTGGCCCTGGCCGACAGCATCGCCCCGGCCGGCACGTCCGCCAGGGCGGGGCCGCGCCAGCAGGCGAGCGCCGTGCCGATCCGGCGTGCCGCCTCCTCGGGGCGTCCCGCGGCGAGCGCGGCGAGGCCGTCGTCGGCGGCGTCGCGCCACACGTCGACGTCGCGTTCCCCGGGGTGGACCAGCAGGCGGTAGCCGCCGGGCGTGGTGACCAGCCGGTCCGGGTCCAGGCCCGCGGCCGTCAGGGTCCGGCGCAGCACGGAGGCGTAGGAGCGCAGGTTGGCCACCGCCGAGCGGGGCGGGTCCTCGCCCCACAGCTCGTCGCTGAGCCGGTCCAGGCTCACCACCTGGTCGGCGTCGAGCAGCAGCACCGCCAGCATGCACCGGATCTTCGGCACGCTGATCCCGGCCGGGCCGCCGTCAGCGCCCAGGGCGAGCGGCCCGAGCAGGCGAAACACGACCGGCACGCTGTCACTCCCCGTAATGACTGGTGAACCCGGTAAGCGTACGGAGGCCGCGCCAGGCGTCCGACGGCGTTCCCGTCAGTCGGTACGCAGCGCGACGACCGGGTCGAGCCTGCCCGCCCGCTGCGCGGGCGCGACCCCGAACACGATGCCGACCGCGCAGGAGACTCCGAAGGCCAGCGCCACCGACCACCAGGTCAGCGCCGCGGGCACCGGGCTCAGCGCCGCCACGGCCAGCGACACTCCGATGCCCAGGGCGATGCCGAGCAGGCCGCCGGTCGTGGTCAGCAGCACCGCCTCCAGCAGGAACTGCACCCCGATGTCGCGCGGCCGGGCGCCCAGCGCCTTGCGCAGCCCGATCTCGCGGGTGCGCTCGCGCACCGACACCAGCATGATGTTGGACACGCCGACCCCGCCGACCAGCAGCGAGATGCCGGCGATCGCGGCCAGCACGGCGGTGAGCACGCCCAGGATGTCGCCGAGCGCGCCGAGGATCTGCTCCTGGGTGACCGCGCTGAACTGCTCGTCGGGGTGGCGGCGGGACAGCTCGGCGACGATGTCGTCGCCGAGGCGGTCGATGGTCGCCGCGTCGGGCGCCTTGACCGCGAACGCGTCCACCCGCTTGGTGGCCAGCAGCCGCTGCGCGGTGGTCAGCGGCACGTGCACCTCGTTGTCGCGGTCCACGCCCAGGCTCTGCCCGAGCGGGGCGAACACGCCGATCACCCGGAACCGCACCCCGGCGATGGTGACCTGCTGCCCGACGGGGTCGCGCTCGCCGAACAGCCCCCGGGCGACCGAGTCGCCCAGCACCGCGACCCGGCGCCCGGTCTCCACGTCGGTGCGGGTGAGGTAGGCGCCGGTGCGCAGGTCGCGCAGGAACACCTTCGGCGTCGTCTCCAGCACCCCGAGCACGCTGGTGAACGCCGAGCGCTGCCCCGCCCGGACGCTCTCGCCAGAGGTCAGCGACACCGCGACCCGGTCCCGGGAGCCGACGATGCGGATCACCGCGTCCAGGTCGGACTGGTCCAGCCGCGACACCGCGGGCGCGGCGTTGAGGCTGACCTGGCCGGGCACGACGATGAGCAGGTTCGAGCCCAGCCCCTCGACCTGCGCCTGCACCTCGTTCTTGGTGCCGGTGCCCAGCGCCACCAGGATCACCACGGCGGCGACGCCGATCACCATGCCGAGCATGGTCAGCATGCTGCGCAGCCGGTTGGCCCGCAGCGCGTCCAGCGCGACCCGCCACGCCTCCGCCAGCCTCACCGGCCCGCCTCCCCGCCGTCGTCTCCGGGGTGCTCGCCCGGTCCGGAGGTGCGCTGGTGCGGAATGCCACGGTCGGGCGCCGGCGGTGGGTCGCCGGCGGCCCGCGATACGGGCGGGTCGTCCGGACGGGCCGCCTTCGGCGCGGCGCTGTCGGAGACCACGACCCCGTCGCGCATCGTGATCTGGCGGCGCGCCCGCGCGGCCACCTCACGGTCGTGGGTCACCAGCACCACCGCCACCCCGTCGTCGAGGTTGAGCCGCTCCAGCAGCTCCAGCACGGCCGCGCCGGTGGCGGAGTCCAGGTTGCCGGTGGGCTCGTCGGCCAGCAGCACGGCGGGCTCGGTGACCAGGGCCCGCGCGATGGCGACCCGCTGCTGCTCGCCGCCGGACATCTGGTTGGGCTTGTGGTCCATCCGGTGGCCGAGGCCGACCTTCGCCAGCATCGCCGCGGCCTTCGCCCGCCGCTCCCTGGCGCCCAGGCCGCGGTACACCAGCGGCAGCGCCACGTTGTCCAGCGCGCTGGTGCGGGCCAGCAGGTGGAACGCCTGGAACACGAAGCCGATGGTGGCGTTGCGCAGGTGCGCCATCTCCGCCGCGGTCAGCCCGGCCACGTCGCGCCCGCCGATGCGCAGCGCGCCCTCGCTGGGCTGGTCCAGGCCGCCGAGCAGGTGCATCAGCGTGGACTTGCCGGAGCCGGACGGCCC
The DNA here is from genome assembly GCF_040675365.1 of Catellatospora sp. NPDC049609. NCBI lineage: Bacteria > Bacillati > Actinomycetota > Actinomycetes > Micromonosporales > Micromonosporaceae > Catellatospora > Catellatospora sp. NPDC049609. The sequence goes on from NZ_JBFAOU010000174.1 coordinate 12,914, forward strand.
GACGATCGCCACGTGCTCGCCGTGCCCGATGGTGAGGGTCACCCCGCGCAGCGCGGTCACGCTCACCCCGTCCATCGCGTACGTGCGCGCCACCCCGATCGCCTCGATGGCAGGCCCGGTCACGGCAGCTCGTCGCCTTCGGCAACCAGGTCGACGCCGCGCACCACGATCCGCTCGCCCCCGGTCAGGCCCTCGGTGACCTGCAGCGTGTCCGCGCCGGACGCGCCGATCACCACGGGGCGCCGCTGCGCCCGGCCCGCGGCGTCGCGCACCCAGACGCAGTCCTTGCCGTCGCAGGCGAACACGGCCGCCGCGGGCACCGCGACCGCGTCGGCGGCCTGGCGCACCTGCAGCCGCGCCACCGCGCTCATCCCCGGACGGGGAGCCGGCGCGTCCGCCGGCACCTGCAGTGTCAGGTGCACCCGGTACGCCACCGCGCCGCGGCTGTTCGGCGTGGGCAGCACGTCGATCGCGCCGACCGTCGCCGGGTAGCGCACGCCGGGCGCCGCGTCCAGCTCCACGTCGGCGCCGATGCCGGTGCGTACCAGCAGGATGTCGGTCTCGTCGACCTCCGCGACGACGCCCAGCTCGCTGGTGTCGACGACGGTCACCACGGCGGTGCCGGTGGTGATCGGGGCGCCGACCGCGGGCGCCGACGCGACCCCGGCGGGTGCGGCGACGGGCCCGGCGGCTCCGGTCGGCACGCCGGCGCCCATGCCGCCGAGCAGGCTGCTCAGGTCGGGGGCGCCGGCCGCGGCCGAGGAGGTGCCGCCGAGCTGCACCACCCCGGCGAGCGGCGCGCGCAGGGTCAGGGCGGTGACGGTCGCCTTCGCGAGGTCGTACGCCTGCTGCGCCTGCAGCTTCTGCGCGGAGCCGAGCGCCTGCATGGCCGAGCCGAGCGAGGCGACCCCGCGCTGCACCGCGTCGGCGGCCGACGCGACGCCCGCCGACGCCTGCCGGTAGCCGGTCTCGGCGGCGGTGATGTGCGTCAGCAGCGCGTCGCGCACGGCCGGGTCGGCGATCTGCTCGGCGGCGGTGCGGGCCTGGTCGAACGCGTCGCGCGCGGCCTTGTCCAGCTTGCGCCGGGCGGCGCTGAGGTCGACCCGGGGCGCGCCGCCGGAGCGCTTCGCCGCGTCCAGCGCCTGCTTGGCCTGGCGCAGCCGGGTCCGCGCGGCGGGCGAGTCGACCACGGCGAGCACCTGGCCCTTGGCGACCTGCTGGCCCGGGGTGACGGCGAGGCGGGCCAGGGTGCCGTCGGCGGGCGCGGTCAGTGTCACGGCCGCCCGGGCGGTGACCGAGGCGGGGGCGTCGACCAGCTCGCTGACGGTCGATCGGCCGACGTCGGCCAGGCCCACGTCGGGAGCGTCCTCACAGGACGCCGCGGTCAGCGTGATGAGCAGGGCGATCGCGCCGAGAACGAGCGCGGGGCGGGTGGTGCGGTCGAAGAGGGGTCGCACTCAGGCGAGCCTAGTGAGCACCGGCAAGCCTGGCCAGATGCAGGGTGATGCCCGAGCAGTGGCATGTGGCACTCTCTTGGGCGGAGGTGCCCGATGGCTGAGGCTCAGGCGGAGACGAACACGCAGGCGGAGACGAGCGCGCAGCCGCCCGCCCAGCGCAGGCCCGCGGTGGACCCGGACACGCCGGACGCGCGCATGGCGCGCCGCAACCGGCACGTCTTCACGGTCGGGTTCCTCGGCGGTCTCGGGCTCATGTGCGCTCTCGTGCTGACCTGGGCCGTCCGCGAGACGCTGTCGGTGCTGCTGCTGATGCTCGCGGCGCTGTTCCTCGCGATCGGACTGCACCCGGCGGTGGCCTGGCTGCAGCGGCGCGGCCTGCCGCGCGGCCTCGCCGTGACGGCGGTCGCGCTGGCCTGCGTGCTGGTGGCGTGCGGCGGCCTGGGCGCGCTCGCGCCGCCGCTGATCACCCAGACCAGCGACCTGGTCGCGAACCTGCCCGGCTACCTCGACGAGCTCAACAAGAACCCGCAGGTGGCCGAGCTCAGCCAGCGCTACGACCTCATCGACCGGCTCAAGGGCGCGGCCACCAACGAGAACATCACCAAGGCGCTCGGCGGTGCGCTGGGCGGGGTGCAGGCCGTCTTCGGCGTCATCTTCAACGTGCTCACCGTCTTCGTGCTCACCATCTACTTCCTGGCCGCGTGGACCCGGCTCAAGGAGGGCTTCTACCGGCTGTTCCCCGCGTCGCGCCGCGAGACCGCGCGCGAGATCGGCGACGAGATCTTCGAGAAGATCGGGGCGTACCTGCTCGGCTCGCTGGCCATCGCGCTCGTCGCCGGGATCAGCACGTTCGCGTTCCTGCTGATCCTCGGGGTGTCGTACGCGTTCGCGCTGGCCATGGTGGTGGCGGTGTGCGACCTGATCCCGCAGATCGGCGCGACGCTCGGCGCGGTCGTGGTGGTGATCGCCGGGTTCGCGCACTCGAGCACCGCGGGCATCGCCTGCGTGGTCTTCTTCATCATCTACCAGCAGGTGGAGAACTGGCTCATCGCGCCGCGGGTGCTCAAGCGCTCGGTGGACGTGTCGGACCTGGCGGTGATCCTGTCGGCGCTGATCGGCGCGGTGCTGCTGGGGGCGCTCGGCGCGCTCATCGCCATCCCGGTGGTCGCGGGCGTGCAGCTGACCATGCGGAAGATCGCGTTGCCGCACCTGGACCGCATCTGAGGCAGGCGGCGACGGGAGTCCGACATTCCGCTGCGGCGGTGCATGCGGTATGACTGTCGGCATGTATCCCGACGCCACCCTCCCCTCCGCCGCGTCCACTGCCGACAGTGCGGATCCGCTGGCCAGGCTCGCCGAGTCGGCGCGCGGCTGGCACGGCATCCAGCTCGGCGTGCTCGGCTTCATCGGCTTCTGCGGCGTGCTGAAGATGGGCGCCGAGGCCCCGGGCCCGGACTGGCTGCAGTGGACGGCGACGGCCAGCACCGTCGGCGCGTTCGTCATGGCGCTGTGGTCGATCGTGATGGTCGGCAAGGTCGCCTGGCCGGTCGCGGACCCCGGTGTCGCACCGGACCCGGCGGCGATGGCCGGTCAGCTGCGCTCGGGCATCCGCACCACCATCGTCGCGGTGGCGCTGATGGCGTTCGCGGGCCTGTCCGCGTGGTGGCCGGCCGAGAGCGCCGCCTCGGTGGAGGTCAGCGACGGCAACGGGGTGACCGCGTGCGGCGTGGTCACCGAGGGCGCGCCCGACGGCACCCTGTGGCTCACCACCGCCGACGGCCAGACCCTGCCCATCCGCCTCGCCGCGGTCGCCAGCGTCCGCCCCGTCACCTCCTGCTAGCGGGGGACGCTCGCCCCCGGTCGCGCGTCATGTCGGTTTCGTACAAGACGGCAGGGTCCGGCGCCGCATAGGGTCGGCGTAGCGGACCTGCGGCGGCGTGTCAGCGCGACGCGACGGCCCGCCGTTCGACGGACGAGGCGACCGGGTCGCCTGACCAGGAGGAGAACAACCATGCGGGAACTGGTGTACACGGCGTTCATGTCGCTCGACGGCGTCGTGGACTCGCCGGGCGGCGGGCCGGGCGAGGAGCACCGCAGCGGGGGCTGGGTGTTCAAGGACATCGAGTTCCTGCCCGAGGCCTTCGCGCTCAAGGGTGAGGAGCTCGCGGAGACGGGCGCGCTGATGTTCGGCCGCCGCAGCTACGAGGTGTTCGCGCCGGTCTGGCGCGACTCCGACGACCACGCCGCCTACAAGGAGCTGCCCAAGTACG
>NZ_JBFAOU010000175.1:0-16531 GCF_040675365.1 Catellatospora sp. NPDC049609
GGGCAGGGTGTCGGTCACAGGACATCTCCGGTGGTCTCGATGGTGAGGACGGGTGCCTTGCCGGCGGCGCGGCGGCACGGGACGCACAGCGGGTGCCCACGGTGAAGATCGAGAAGGCGGCCGGCTGTGCGGTTTCGTAGAGGGCTTCCGCGGCGGCCATCTTCATCGGCTGCACCTCAGTCATGATCTTGCCCTGGATGTCGCCGGTGATGAGTACCGTGACGGTGGCGATCAGCGTGGTGTAGGCGCCGACCTTCAGCGCGCTGCGGTAGGCCGCGGTCTCGGTGCCCGGGCGGCGGATCAGGTGCCACAGCGCGATGGCCGCGACCAGGGCGCCGGCGGTCATGAACGCGCCGGCAACGGTATGCGGGAAAGTGATCAGCGTGACCTTGTTGGTCAGCACGGCGCCGAAGTCGGTGAGCTCGGCGCGGTGGGTGTCGGGGTTGATCCGGAACCCGACGGGGTTCTGCATGAAGGAGTTGGCGGCCAGGATGAAGTACGCCGACAGCAGGGTGCCGACCGCGACCAGCCAGATGCAGGCCAGATGGATACGCCGGGACAGCCGCTCCCACCCGAAGATCCACAGTCCGATGAACGTCGACTCGAGGAAGAACGCCAGCAGGGCCTCGATCGCCAGTGGTGCGCCGAAGACGTCGCCGACGAACCGGCTGTAGGCCGACCAGTTCATGCCGAACTGGAACTCCTGCACGATGCCGGTGACCACACCCATCGCGATGTTGATCAGGAACAGCTTGCCGTAGAACTTCGTCAGCTTCAGCCAGCGCTCGTCGCCCGTGCGCACCCAGGCGGTCTGCATTCCGGCGACGAGGAAGGACAGCCCGATAGTGATCGGTACGAAGAGAAAGTGGTAGACGGTGGTTATGCCGAACTGCCACCGTGCCAGGTCGAGGTTGTCCATGTCAGCCTCCGATATGCCGTGCGGCGATGTGTAGTGGTCGGGTTTGCGCACGTCACGGGCGACCAGGACGACGCGGGTTCGCCGGGGGAGGGCGGGCCCGAGGTCAGGGTTCCAGGAGGGCAGGCGGTGGGGCAGGGCCCAACGTCGGCACTTCGGGGCGCCGAAGGTCCCTGCAGGCGGGACCAAGGTCACAACCTGTCGGCCAGCCCGGGTGATGGCGCGGGGTCGTGGTCATGGACTGCCGCGACGCCGTGAACTGCCGTCGCCTCAGCCAGACCGCCGGACTCGGATCGCGCTCGGGCGGCTGTACGCGCTCGTGGAGAACATCCGCGCCAAGCCCGCCGAGTTTCGGGAGGTCGACGGCCAGCTGAACCTGATCGCCAACCGCCGCCAGAGCGGCCTGCCCGGCGAGTACGAGGAGGCCAAGGAGGCAGAGCAGCCCGGCATGAACCCCGTGCCAGGGGCCACCGGTCGCCCCGTTCGATCCGGGCGGTGACCGGTTCCGGAAGATTCAAGACAACAGCTGTCGTCGTGGCAGATGTGGTCCGGTGCATCCCACCGTCCGATGGCCCGGCTGTCGGTCTACCGGCGTGGAAGGGTCGCAACTCTATCGGCATTTCTTCGTGCCCGCTTGACCTGCATGCCGCCTCAGCCGGGGATGGGCCGGCGCCGGATCTGCTGTACTTCCAGATTTTCAGCCACTACGACGGTCCGTTCTTATCTCCTCCTTAGGTGGCAGGGCCAAGCTCTGGCCCATGAGATCTCGACGAGAGGCCATCGCGACCGACAGCGCCGCTGACGCTGCGGGCAAGCCGGCTGAACAGCGCGGTGCCGGAACAAGTCAGAATCGACCTGTGTACGGCGTTGCTGCCGGCAGCCATCTCACCTCGCTCGCCGTGCGTACAGCGGGTCTGACCAAGGCGTACGCGGGGCGGACCGTCGTCGCCGGGCTGAACCTCGAAATCCCGAGCGGGGTCGTCTCGGGTTTCGTCGGGCCCAACGGCGCAGGCAAGACCACGACGATCCGCTTGCTGTTGGGATTGGTCCGGCCCACTGCCGGTACCGGGTCGGTGCTCGGCGAGCCGCTGCAGCATCCGGCCCGTTATCTGTGGCAGGTCGGGGCGATGATCGAAGGCCCCGCGTTCATGCCAGGCCTGTCCGGCCACGACAACCTCCTCTGCCTGGCCCAGGCAGGCGGCCTGCCCCCCATCCGGGTGCGTCAGGCACTGGAACGGGTCGGGCTGGCCGACCGCGGCCGTGACAAGGTCCGGTCCTACTCCCTGGGCATGAAGCAGCGCCTGGGCATCGCAGCCGCGCTGCTGCCCGCCCCCCGGCTGCTGGTGCTCGACGAGCCGACCAACGGCCTCGATCCGGCCGGCATAGCGCAGATGCGCGAGCTCATCGCGAGCTTCCGCGACGAGGGCATGACGGTGTTCGTCTCCAGCCACCTGCTCAGCGAGGTCGAACTCGTCGCCGATCACCTGGTCGTGATCCGTGCCGGGTCCCTCGTGTTCCAGGGCACGGTGCAGCAGCTGGCGCAGAGCCAGGTCCCGCACATCATCGCCGCCGTCGAGCACGCCGCCGACGCGGGCGTCGTCGCCGACATCGCCGGTGCGCTGGACTGGGATTGCGAGATCACCGCGCCGGGGGAGGTGCGGGCACCGCTGCCGCCGACGACGTCCGGCAGCGAAGCCTCCGCTCGCGCCGCAGAACTCAACCGCCGCTGCCACGCCGCCGGGGTCACCCTCATCCGCCTCGACGTGTCGCGGCCCACCCTGGAGGACGCGTTCTTCGGGCTCACCGGCACCAGCAGCGGCGACATCCGCTGAGTCCGACATCCGCCGACCGACACCACCGGAGACACATCATGATCGGGTCCCTTCTCGCGGCCTGGACCAAACTGCGCCGCCCGGCGCTGCTGTGGGGCGTGTATGCCGCCACCATCCTCGTGACCGTGCTGGTCACCACCCTGACGTTCTCCCTCGCCGACGGCGGTGCACCCGCCGGCCCGCCCGGTGCGCCCGGTACCGGAGAGACTCTCGCTTCGCTGGCCGAGCCGACCGGCCTGCTGCGAGGGCTGAGCGGCAGCGTCAGTGTGTTCGGCATCATCGCACTGTGTGTGGCCGCGTCCGCCACCGCCGGGGAGTACACCACCGGCACCCTCCGCAACCTGCTGATCCGCCAGCCCCGCCGGGTCAGGCTGCTCGCCGGCACGTGGGCGGCCGTGGCGCTGTTCACCCTGGGTGGGGTCCTGGCCGCGACCGCGGTGGGTGCACCCATGGCGGCCGTGCTGGCCGGCGGCCTGAACATCGACACCACCGCCTGGTACACCGCAGACGGCTTGGCCACCTCGGCGCGGACCCTCGGTCAGGTCATGCTCGCCGCCGCGGGGTACGCCACCCTGGGCACCGCCCTCGGCGTGCTGACGCGGGCGCCGATCCCCGCCGTCGCGCTCGGGTTCGGCTGGCTGTTCCTCGTCGAGACGATCATCGTGGGTACGGTGGACGGCTCCAGCCGCTGGCTGCCCGGTCAGCTGCTGTCGGCCGTCGCCTCCCACGGCACCGCAGAGGTCGGCTTCGCCGCCGCGCTGGTGACAGCCGCGGGATACCTCGTGGTCGCCGCCGCGGCGGCCACGGTGTCGTTCGCCCGGCGCGACATCACCGCCTGAACGGCCGACCGGCGGCTGCGACCTGGCGCACCATCGGGTCGTGGCGGGGCCGGAAGGAGGGAGGATAGACACGTGAAGGTACTGGTGGTGGAGGACGACCCGGCGGTGCGGGCGAGCCTGCAACGGTGTCTGGAGTTCGAGGGCTACACCGTCGTGACCGCCGCCGACGGGTCGGTGGGCCTGGCGACGGCGGTGGCCCAGGCCCCGGATGTCGTGGTGCTGGACCTGGGCCTGCCCGCCATCGACGGTCTGGAGGTATGCCGCCGGCTGCGGGCAGGCGGACATGGCGTGCCGATCCTCATGCTCACCGCCCGCCACAGCACAGGTGAGCGGGTCTGGGGCCTGGACGCCGGAGCCGACGACTACCTGCCCAAGCCCTTCGCCTTGGAGGAACTGCTGGCCCGGCTGCGGGCACTGGTGCGCCGCGCCGGGATCGCCGACGGAGCGCAGCACATCCTGTGCGCCGGCGACCTGCGGATGGACAGCGCCGCGCGTGAGGTCACCCGGGCCGGCCGGCCGATCAGCCTCACCCGCACCGAGTACGAGCTGCTGTCGCTGCTCATGGCGCACCCGCGGCAGGTGCTGGCCCGGACCGCGATACTGGCGGCCGTGTGGGGACACGATGTCGATCCCGACACCAACACGCTGGAGGTGTTCATCGGGTACCTGCGCCGCAAGACCGAGGACAGCGGCCTGCCGCGGATCATCCACACAGTGCGCGGCGTTGGTTACGTCCTGCGTCCACACGCCGGTGCCGTGCCGTGACAAGCTCACGCGCGGCCGCGAAGCCAGGCGCAGCGCCCCGCAGGGGCCCGCGAACGCTGCTGGTCCGACTGGCCGCGCGCACCGCTCTCGTCGGGCTCGGCTTCTTTCTCGCGGCCGGCGCCGCGGTGGTCGCCGTCGCCGCACACACGACCTCCGCCCAGGTGGAAGAGCGCCTGCGCGTCGTCGGGGCGGCCCTGCGAGGACCGGCGGCGCCATCGGGCCCGCAACTGTGCCGGCTCATCGCCGCACCACCCAGCGGGCTGCCCGTCCCGCCCGACGCCACCGTCGAGCTGCACGGACCCGCCGGGCAGGTGTGCCGCGCCCCGGGGCGGCCCGCCTTACAGAGCCTGAATCACCCGTCAGCCCTGCTCGGCTGGCTCACCGGATCCCGGCTTCCGCACGCCCGCACCGAAGACGGCACCCCGACGCTGGTGCTCACCGAGCAGCTACCGGACGGATGGACCGCGCACATCGCGGCGGACCTGACCGGCTACACCGTTCTCAGCGACCGGCTGCTGACCACGTTGCTGCTGCTGGGCCTGCCGGGTGCGGTGGTGGCCACCGTCGCCGGGTACGCGCTGACCCGCAACGGCCTGCAACCCGTGCGCGACCTGGCGGCTGCCGCCGAAACGATCGCCGCCACGCAGAACCTGTCAGTGCCGGCGACGACCGCGGGAAGTCGAAGCGTCGACGAGGTCACCCGCCTGGCCGACGCCTTCAACCGGATGATCGCCGCCCTGGCCGACGCCCGGATCCGGCAGTCACAGCTGATCGCAGACGCCGGTCACGAGCTGCGTACACCGCTGACAAGCCTGCGCGCCAACATCGAGCTGCTGCTGCGCAGCGAACGCGCCGGCCGGACGCTGCCACCGCAGGCTCGCCTCGGCCTGCTGGCCGACCTCACCGCACAGGTCGACGAGCTCGTCGACCTGTGCGATCAGCTGGATGTGCTGTGGCAGGAGCACGCGGTCAGGCCGCGCGGCGATGTCTGCCTGGACGAGATCGTGCGGCGTGCGGTGAGCCGCGTCGGCCGGCGATCGGCCGATCATCTCATCGTCACGGACCTGAGCCCTTGGACGGTCCCTGACGCCGATGCCGACGGGCTGGAACGCGCGGTGCTCAACGTCCTGGACAACGCCGTGAAGTTCGCCCCGCCCGGCAGCCGCATCCGGGTCCTGCTCGCCGGTGGGCGGATCACCGTCGACGACCAGGGACCCGGAGTTCCGGCGGCGCAGCGGGAAGTGATCTTCGGCCGGTTCTGGCGCGCCGACGACGCCCGCGGCCTACCCGGCAGCGGCCTGGGACTGGCCATCGTGGCCGACGTGGTGCACGCTCATCACGGCTGCTGCTTCGCGACGGCCGCCCCCGGTGGGGGACTACGCGTCGTGATCCAGCTCGGCGGCCATCCGACGCAGCCTGCGTCCGTGCCGTCGTAGCGTGCTTCGGCGCGTATCCGCGGGACCAGATCAGGGCAAAGCCGTCGGCTGTTCGCCCGGCGGTTCAGTTCGCGACGCTGCTGGGCATGTTCGCCGACGCGACCCGCAACCAGCCGCCCCCGCCCGAGCACTGAACGGCCGGTAGGACCGCGCAACCGAGCGGTGTGCGATGGTGCAGTGAAGTTCTCCTCTTCGTGGCAGGCGACAGTGGCCGATGTAGCACCATCCTGATCCTGTGGTTCGCGGGCGCGTCGGCGATGGCGGGCCTGGTCAACATCGTGCCGCGGTACCTGCCGTCCTACGGCATGGCGCCGGAGTGGGCCCGGGCGGTCCGTCCCGTGGTGCTGGTCTACACGGTCGTGTGCGTGGGCGTGACCATCGCCTTCGGGGCCGACGTCGAGGCGCAGGCCGGGGCGTACGCCACCGGCATCCTCGCGATGATGGTCTCCGGCAGCGTCGCGGTCACCATCTCCGCGATCCGCTACCGCCGCACCTGGGCGGTCGCCGGGTTCGCGGTGCTCACGCTGGTCCTGCTGTACGCCCCCGGCGGGAACATCCGGGAGAAGCCCGACGGCATCGCCATCTCGGCGCTGTTCATCCTCGCCATCGTGGTGATCTCGCTGGTCTCCCGGGCCGCGCGCACCACCGAGCTGCGGGGTCAAGCACATCGAGTTCGACACCCGCGCTCGGCAGTACGTCACCGACACGATCGACCACGACGGGCAGCTGAACCTGATCGCCAACCGCCGCCAGGCGGGCGACGTCGCGGAGTACTCCGCCAAGGAGCGCGAGCAGCGCGGCATGAACCCGGTCCCCGGTGGTGGGACGTGCTGTTTCTGGAGATCGACGTGGTGGACCCGTCACAGTTCACCAACGTGCTGCACGTCAGCGGCGCGAGCGAGCGTTGCGTGACGACCAACATGGCCCAGCAAGACTTGCCGCACTCCCCGCTGGTGTTGCGAGCTGTCGCGAAGGCGCACGACGCCCGGTTGGACGTACTGGCCACGGTGGTGACACCCGGACCGGTACAGCTCGGGACGCCGTCGCGCTCATTTGACATATGCTGCTCTAGGTCTACCGATCCTCATGATTGTCGATTGAATGGCACTCTGAACCTCCATCTTCTCGACGGGTGAAGAGGATCATGGCCTACGGGAATCGTCCAGTTGTTCTAAGGTGACCTGGTGCCTTCACCTCGTGTGACGACTGTCCTGTTCGATTTCGCCTGGACGCTCTTCGCCAGCGACCCGGTCTGCTGGGTCGGCAACGCGGCGAACATGGTCGGGCGGACGGTGGCACCTGGTGAGGCGCAGCGCATCGCCGACGACTTCGCCGAGTTGTTGCGGTCGACCGCTACAGATCCTGCGCACATCGCGCGCGACCTCGACCCTCAGGTCTGGGATCAGGCGATCATGGCCGTGCTGAACCAGATTCCCGGGGTGGACGCGTCGTTTGCGCGCGCGCTGCATGAGACGCGCGCCGAAGCGGTCGAGCCGTACGCGGACACGTTGCCCACCCTCGCCGCGCTGCACGCCGCCGGCATCCGCCTCGGCGTGGTGAGCAACGTGGGCTGGGACATCCGCGAATGCTTCGTCCGGCACGGGCTTGACCGCTACATCGACGCCTTCGTGCTCTCCTACGAGGTCGGCTTCGTCAAACCCGACGTGCGGATCTGGCGCACCGCCCTCGACGCCTTGGCCGCACAGCCGGACCGGACGCTGATGGTCGGAGATCACCCCGGCGGCGACGGTGGTTCCGTGACGGCCGGGATTCCGGCCCTCGTTCTGCCGATGGTGAGTTCACCTGCCCAACACCGAGGTTTCGATCACGTGCTGCGGCTGGCCGGGACCTGAACCTGCTGGCTGAACTGTTCGACTGCTCCCAGCCGACGGTGTCCCGCCTGATCGCCCGGCTCACCCCGATCATCACCGCCGTACTCACCCCGATCGCCGAGCAGGCCGCCGCCCGGTATCCGCGCTCCACCGTGCGCGTCGACGGGTTCCTCGCCCCGACCGGTGACAGACGCACCGACACCTACACCTCGGGCATATACTCCGGAAAGCGGCACCGATGCGGGTTCAACATCAGGTCGTCGGCTCCTTCCACGGCAGACTGGTGCTCACCGGCAAGCCGCAGCCAGGCGCAACGCACGACGCGAAGGCCTGGCGCGAATCCGGACTCGCCGCGAAGTTCGAAGGCCGGCTGCACGCCGACGGCCGCCCCGGCGGCTTCGGCGACACCGCCTATACCGGCACCGGCCTGTGCGTGCCCCACCGCAGACGGAAAGGCCAGGCCCCGACCCAGTCGACCCGCGAGCACAACCGCGTGATCGCCTCCCACCGCGCCAGCATCGAGCGCTTCATCGTAAGTCGTCCGTGGCGGGCGATGAATTACGCGACGGCCATGTTTGCGAGGCCGACGCCGCGCCACTGACGGCGCACACGGCGTGGGTGACGACCTCGCGTACGCCTCGATGACGGCGTCCGGTCGTTGGTTGTGCCGGTCGTTGCCGGGCATTCGCCACCGCGCATATACTACCTCCCCGCGGAGGAAGGACGGCGCATTGCGGTTCGGCATCCTGGGGCCGTTGGAGATCCTCGCCGATGAGGGTCCGATCCTCCTTCGACAGCCGAGACACCGGGCGCTGCTGGCGTATCTGCTGCTGCACCGCGGCCGCGTGATCACCACCGATGAGCTGGTCGGGGCGGTGTGGGGACCGCAGGCGCCCGCGACCGCACGCTCCCAGATCCACGCGGGCATGTCCGCGTTGCGGCGGCACCTGCGCGCGGCCGGGGCGGACGGCACCGTCGCGACCCGGCCCGGCGGCTATCAGTTGTCCGCCGAGAAACTCGACGCCGACGTCTTCGAGCGGTTCCTGCGGCTGGCGCATGCGGCCGACGACCCGGCCGAGGCGGCCCGCCTGGTGCGTGACGGGCTGGATCTGTGGCGCGCGGAGCCGCTGGCCGACGTCGCCGCGGCGTACGCCGCCGACGCGCGGCGACGGCTGCAGGACCGGCGGCTCGACGCGCTGGAGCTGCTCGCCGACGCGGAGCTGCGGCGCGGGCGGCCCGAGCAGGTGCGGGCGCTGCTGGCCGAGGCCGTCGACCGGCACCCCGAGCGGCAGCGTATGGCCGCGCAGCTCTCGCTGGCGGTGCAGCGCTGCGGGCCGGGTTCCGGGCCGGACCGGCCGCTGCCGCGCCAGCTCCCGGCCCGGATTCCCGCGTTCTGCGGACGCGAGGCACAGCTGGCGGCCCTCGACGGGCTGCTGGCCGCGGGCGACGGGGCGATCGCGGTGGTGGCCGGGACCGCGGGGGTCGGCAAGACCGCGCTGGCCGTGCACTGGGCGCGCCGCGTCGCCGACCGGTTCCCCGACGGGCAGCTCTACCTCAACCTTCGGGGATACGACCCGGCCAACGCGCCGATGCCGCCGGGGGAGGCGGTGCACAGCCTGCTCGACGCGCTGGCCGTGCCCCGGTTGCCCGAAGGCCTCAACGCACAGGCCGGGATGCTGCGCAGCCTGCTGGCGCAGCGCCGGGTGCTGATCCTGCTCGACAACGCCCGCGACGCCGAGCAGGTGCAGCCGCTGCTGATCGGCAGTCCCGGCTGTCTGACGCTGGTCACCAGCCGCGACCAGCTCACCGGGCTGGTCGTCGCGAACGGGGCGAGCCCGGTCAACCTGGATCTGCCGTCCGGGCCCGACGCGCACGCCATGCTGACGGCCCGGTTGGGCGCGGCCCGGGTCGGGGCCGAACCGGACGCGGCCGAGGAGATCATCTCGCGGTGTGCGCGGCTGCCGCTGGCGCTGGCGACGGTGGCCGCCCACGCCGCCGCCCGGCCCGACTTCTCGCTGCGAGCCCTGGCCGACGACCTGCGCCAGGCCCAGTGGGGCCTGGACGCCTACCGGGGCACCGACCTTCGCGCGGTGTTCTCGTGGTCCTACCGGACCCTGCGCCCGGCCGCCGCCACACTGTTCCGCCTGATCGGCCTGCACCCCGGCCCCGACCTGGGCATCGCCGCGGCGGCGAGCCTGGCGGGGCTGCCCGTCCGCGAGACTCGGACGCTGCTGCTCGAACTGAGCCAGGCCAACCTCGTCACCGAACCCGCGCCGGGCCGGTTCGGGATGCACGACCTGCTGCGCGACTTCGCCCGCGAGCTGGCCTCCGCGCGGCCCTGCGACGGCGCGGACCTGCGGATGGTGCAGCACTATCTGCACACCGCCTACCGGGCCGACCGGCTGCTGCAGCCGTTCCGGCAGCCGATCGCCGTGGGAGCGCCGGACCCCCGGGTCGCCATCGACGGACCGGCCGACGTCGCGTCGGCGCTGGCGTGGTTCACCGCCGAGCGCGGCGTGCTGGTCGCGTGCGTAGGTTGGGCCGCCGAGCACGGGCTGCCGGCGCAGGCCCGGCAGCTGGCGTGGACCCTGGAGACCTTCTTCGACCTGCGCGGTCGGTGGCAGGACTGGGCGGCCACGCAGCAGATCGCCGTGGCCGCGGCCCGCAGCCTCGGCGACCGCGACGCCGAGGCGCACGGGCACTGCAGCCGCGGCATGGCGCTGAACAAGATGCACCGCTACTCCGAGGCGTACGAGCACCTGCGGGAGGCGCTGCGGCTGGCCACCGACGGCGGCGACAAGGCCCGGCAGGCGTGGTGCCATCGCGGCCTGGCCAACGTCTACGAGAACCAGGGGCTGTACCGGCAATCGTTGGAGCACGTGCTGGCGGCGCTGCCGCTGTCGCAGGAGCTGGGTGACACGATGACCGAGGCCCGCACCCGCAACATGGTCGGCTGGCTGCACGCCCGGCTCGGTGAGCACGGTCCCGCGCTGGCCTACAGTCAGCGGGCGTTCGAGCAGCTCAGCGGCCTCGGCAACCGGCACGCGCTCGCGCACGTGCACCACAGCCTCGGCTACATCCACCACCACCGCCGCGACCTCGACCAGGCCGCGACGCACTACCGGCAGGCGGCGCTGCTGTTCCAGGAGATCGGCAACCGGTACGAGGAGGCCGAGGTGCTGCTGCATCAGGGCGACGCGCGCTACGTCGGCGGCGACCACGCCGGGGCGGCCGGATCGTGGCGGCGCGCGCTGGCGATCCTGGATGACCTGGGGCATCCGGCGGCGCGGGACGCCGCGCGGCGGCTGAACGGGAACGCGCCGGTGGCGGACCTGCCCGGCGGGCTGGCCGGGCGGCTGGACGGGTTCATGCACCGAGCCGGGATCGGCGCGAAGACGCTGAGCAAGCTGACCGGCGTGCCGCGGACGGCCATCGACAACTGGCGGGACGGCACGGTGCGCCGGCCCCGCGACTGGCGGCCGCTAGTGCGCATCGCCCGGGTGCTGTCGCTGACCCGGGGCGAGGCCGACGCGCTGCTCACCGCGGCCCGGCACGCCGACCTGGCCGAACTGCACCGCGACCTGCCCGCCGGTCACCCCGACCGGGCGAGCATCGGCTGGTGGCTGGCGTCGGCGTGAGGTCCGGGGGTGTGCCGGCCCGCGGCACACCCCCGGACAGCTGCTAGCAGCGCGGGACGCTGGGGATGAAGCCCGGGTAACCGGTGAGGGTGTTGGTGTCGGGCACGAACCGCGAGGGCCCGATGCGGTTCCAGACGGTGCTGGTGCCGTACTTGCCGGTCACCGACTGCCCGTTCGTCTGGCAGTAGATGGTGACGTACACGCCGTCGGCGATCGTGCCCTGCAGGCTGAACGTGCTGCCCGGCCCGGAGTACATCGGCTGCGCCGCCCCGCTGGACGTGTCGATCCAGCCCGCGCCGGTGTTCGGACCCTGGCAGGCGTTCGTGCTGGTGTAGGAGGCGTTGCCGTAGTAGCTGGCCTGTACTCCGTCGAACTTGGCCTTCACGATGGCCCCGTTGAGCCGCTGCTCGTAGTGCAGGTGCGGGCCGGTCGAGTCGCCGGTGCTGCCGACGTAGCCGATGAGCGTGCCGTAGCCGACGACCGTCCCGACCTTGACGACGTAGTTCTTGAGATGGGCGTAGAGGGTCTGGTGTCCGGTGAGGTGCAGGATGCGCACGTGCTTGCCGTACCCGGCGGTGCCGTTGTCCTTGACCAGTTCGACCGTTCCGGGGGCGCTGGCGTAGACGGGCGAGCCGTCGCCCCCGGCGCGGGTGAAGTCGATGGCCTCGAGTGGGTTGTGGGTGGTGCGGGTGTTGCCGTTCCAGACCTGGCCGCAGGGGAACGGCAGCTTGTAGACGGGCGCGGCCGCGGCCGGTGAGGCCGCGAACAGCACTGCGGCGCCCGCGAGGGCGGCGACCAGCGCCGCGCGCAGTGATCGGCGAAGCATGGACACGTCCTTTCCTAGAGGGTCGTCGCGCAGGCGAAGGGGGTCCAGGCCGACTTGCCGCCCAGGTTGTACGCGCGCACGCGGTAGCACTTGGTGGTCTTCGACGCCAGCAGCGAGTTGACGAACCGGGTCGTGTTGGCTCCGACGGTCCAGGTGACGCTGCCGTCGGTGACCTCGAAACCCGTCTCGTTGCTGGAGTTGTCCTGCCAGATCACCCTGATCTGCGACGCGCTCAGCGCGGTGGACTGCTGGTTCGACGGGGCCGCCGGCGCGGCCATGACGGTGACCAGCGCGGCGGCGGCCAACATTTTGATCATGGAAGCTCCTTCCTAGAACGTGGTGGTGCAGGCGTAGGGGGTCCAGGCCGAATAGCCGTAGGCGTTGTAGGACCGGACCGCGAAGCACATGTACGTCTTCGACGGCAGGCCGGTGCGGTGGAAGACGGTGACGTTCGCGCCGACGGTGAAGGTGTTCACCCCGTCGTAGATCTGGAACCCGCTCTCGTTGCCGGACCTGTCCAGCCACTTCACGGTGATCTGCGAGGTGCTGACCGGCGTCGCGGTCTGGCCGGACGGCGCGACCGGCGGCGCGGGCGTGGTGGTGCAGGCGTACGGGGTCCAGGGGGAGTACCCGGCCAGGTTCTTGGCCCGCACCGCGAAGCACATGTACGTGCCCGCGGCCAGCCCGCCCCACGTGTACGACTGGACGTTCGCGCCGACCGTGACCGTGCTGACGCCGTTGTAGACCTCGAACCCGGTCTCGTTGGCGGACTTGTCGGCCCACTTCACGGTGACCTGCGAGGTGCTGATCGGGGTCGCGGTCGGGCTCTGCGGCGCGGCGGGCAGCGTCGGCGTCGTGGCGCACGAGTACGCCGTCCATGCCGAGTACCCGGCCAGGTTGTAGGAGCGCACCCGGAAGCACATGTACGTGTTGTTGGCCAGCCCGCCCCAGGTGAACGCGGTGCTGTTGGCCCCCACGACCTGCGAGGTCGAGCCGTTGGAGATCTCGAACCCGATCTCGTTGCTCGACCGGTCGGCCCAGGCCACCTTGATACTCGTCCCGCTAACGGGCGTCGCGACGGGGCTGGCGGGCGCGACCGGGACCGTCGGCGTCGTGGCGCAGACGCTGGTGGTGTAGGCCGAGTACCCGGCCAGGTTGTACGCGCGGACCTTGAAGCACATTGAGGTGCCGTTGGGGATGCCGGGCCACGTGTACGTCGTGGTGTTCGCGCCGACCACCTGCGAGGTCGAGCCGTTGGAGATCTCGAAGCCCCACTCGTTGCTCGATCGGTCCGTCCACGTCACCTTGACGCTGGTGCCCGTGGCCACGGCGGCGGTGGGGCCGGTGGGGGCCGCCGGGACGGTGGGCGTCGTGGCGCACGCGTTTCCGGCGTAGGCCGACCAGCCGGCCGCGTTGACCGCCCGTACCTTGAAGCACCTGGTCGCGCCGTTGGCGATACCGGTCCAGGTGTGGCTGGTGGCGTTCGCGCCCGCGGTCTGGGTGGTCGTGCCGTCGGACACTTCGTATCCGGTCTCGTTGCCCGCGTTGTCAACCCAGTCGACGCGCACGCTGGTCCCCGTGACGACGGTGGCGGTCACCCCGGACGGCGCGGCGGGCGCGGTCGGCGTCGTGGCGCACACCGCCATGGTGTTCCAGCGCGACGCACCGTTGCCGTTGACGGCGTTCATCCGGAAGCAGTACCCGACACCCGGCGACAGCCCGGTCCACACGTAGCTGGTCGTGTTCGCGGCGGCCGTGCGGTAGTTCGTGCCGTCGGTGAGGGTGAACCCGGTCTCGTTGTGCGACAGGTCCGTCCACGACAGCGTGATCGAGGTGCCGTTGGCGGTGGCGACCGCACTCAGCCCGCCCGGCGGGGACGGCTTGCCGCTGTAGGTGAAAGACCACTCGTCCTTACTCGGATACCTCTTCCCGTCGACGATCTTCGACACGCGGTAGACGTAGTCGCCCACGGGCAGCGGCGGGTCGAAGGCCGTCATGAGCAGTTTCGTGCCGACGGTGGTCTTGAAGTAGGTGTAGTACGGGGCGCCGGCCGGGGCGAGCATCACCTCGTAGCTGGTCGGGGCGAGAGGGGCGGCGGCGCCGTCGTCCCACTGCAGCCAGTCCTCGTCGGTGTTGTAGGAGGCGGCCTCGACGCCGTTGCAGTTGCCGTGCACGTAGCCGTGGCGGGCCAGCCGCGGGGTGTCGCCGTCGAACAGGCCGTACCGCTTGCCGCTGTCCCAGAAGTCCTTCAGGGTGAACCAGGTCGCCGCGACCACGCGCTCGTTGATGATCGTGTTGAACGCGCGCACGAGGTTGACACACTGGCCTTCGGCGGTCACCTCGTCGCGGTCGTTCGGGGCCTCGTCGCCCGGCGGCAACCGGAAGCCGAACTCGGTCAGGTAGATGTCCATGTCGGTGTAGCCGTTGGCCGCGTTGCTGGTGAACGCGCGAATGAACCCTTCAATGGTGTCGTGGCGCGTGCCGGTCTGCGCGTACTGCACCGCGTCGATGTAGGGGTGAAGGCCCAGACCCTGGATCGCGTTCTTGAGGGAGTCGTATCCCCACTCCGGGTGCGCCCGCATCGCCGCGTCCACACCGTTGAGGTAGCCGAACGGATCGCCCGGGGTGAGGCCGCCGTTGATGACCGTCTTGGGGCCGCACTGGTCGTGGATCGCCCTCGACGCCCGCGCGAGCTGCTCGGCGTAGATCTCCGCGGGCACGCCGTTGAGGTCGGGCTCGTTGCCGATCTCCCACACGCTCACCCGGCCGAAGGCCGGATCGCAGGCGATGTCCCTGGCGGCGTTGGCGAAGTCGACGGCGCTGCCGCTGTGGAAGTCGTTGGTCAGCACCCCGATGATCTGCAGGTGGGCGGCGAGGTGGTGCGGGTGGGCGGTGTCGTTGAGCATGGTGGCGTACGTGCCCCGCTTGCAGCCCGACTGATCGGCCGCGCCGCGCAGGTCGATCCGCAGCCAGGTGCTGCGCAGCTGCATGTTCCGGTCCGCCACCAGCTTCGCACCGGAGTCGCTGAGCGCGCACGACCCGTCGAGGATCTCCCCGGCCTGGTAGCCCTGAACGCTGCGGCGGGTGGGCGTCGGCTCCTCCTCCGCCGCCGCCTGCTGCGCCGGGAGGATCACGACCAGTGGTGCCGCCAGCAGCATCACGGTCAGCCATCGTTTGATCAATGCAGGTTCCTTCCGCTCGACGTCTACGTCGATCCCGATCGTCGAGCGGGCGCGGTCGGCCTTCTAGCCTCGAATCTGCACCTGTTACTCACCGTGACGACAGGCCGGGCATGGCGCGAGGGCCCCGGCGGCCGTGACGGTCGGCCTTTCGGTCGTCGGCCCTGCCGGGACGCGACTTAGGATCTTGTGCGCAATAGTTGAGGTTGCGTGATGAGCGGCTCTGGACGTTTCACCAGGTGATGGTGCGATCGGAGACCAGGGCGGCGACGGCGTTGACGGTCTCGGGCAGGAGTTCGCGTCGTCCGGTGAAGCGCTGCAGGGTCCGCCACCACTTCAGTTCGGCGATGGCGTGCTCGACCGCGATCCGCTGGCTGGACTGCTGCTTGCGCTTGTTCTCGTAGGCGATCAAGTACGGCTCCCAGGCCCGGGACGCAGCTTTAACGGCGGCGCCTCGACCTGGCCGGGATGGTTCTTGGCCAGGCCCTGGCATCCGGAGTCCACAAGGATTCTCACCTGCGGATACGCGTCAAGCAGCGCGTCGATGCCTTCGAGTCGGACGGCTGTGTGGTCGTGGACCCGGCCCGGGCGGTGGGTGCCGCACCACAAGGTCGCACCATTGCCGTCGCTGATCACGGTGCTTTTGATCGTGTTCTGGCGGGCCTTGCCCGACACGAACGCCTTGCGCCCGCCCCGGCCCGCCCGCGGTCGGCGGACCCGGATCTCGGTCGCGTCCATGCGCAGCGTCACGCCCTCGGCCGCGGCGTAGGCGAACACGTCGGCCAGGGTCCGCAGCCGCACCCCGGTCGCGGTAGCGCATCCCCGCCCGGCCAGTAGCGGCCGGACCTGCCCGACCGCCCGCGTGACGGTGGACCGGTCCACCCCGAACGCCACCGCGAGGGCGTCATGCGACAAGCCCGTGCGCAGGTGCGCGAGAGTGATCACCACCAGGTCGAGCAGCGTCAACGCCGGTCGCCTGCCGGCGCCGGGCGCACGCCGACGGCCGCCACCGCGCCGCGCGTGCAGCCGACCCTCCCGACCCGCGACCCAGGCCCACCTCGGCCAGGACCAACCGCAGATGATGCCGCGAGATGCCCGTGAACACCGGGTGGCTGAAGACATGGCGAGCCCAGCGATACCCGATCCACAGGTCTCAGAGGGCGTCTCACGAACTTTGTGAGTGATGCCGGTTCAGGTGTCTCGCCAGGTTGGGGTGCTTTCGCCGGTGGCGCGTTTGGCGAGGTTGTCGATCATCGCGAGGTGGATCA
>NZ_JBFAOU010000176.1:0-16426 GCF_040675365.1 Catellatospora sp. NPDC049609
GGCCGGCCGGGCCCGCGGTCGCCGGGCGGTCAGGCGGCGCGGCGGGCCGCGACGACCAGGGAGCCGCCCAGCGACGGCAGCAGCCGCGCCGGCCAGCGCCACTGCAGCCACCGGCCGGACCGCAGCTGCCAGCCCACGTAGTTGGAGCGCAGCGCGGTCACCGTGAAGCCGCGGTTGCCCAGCAGCCGCCGCAGCGAGGACGCGGTGAACGGCCGGATGTGCAGGTGCAGGTACGGGTGTTCGCAGTCCACCTGGCGCGGGGAACGGCCGGCCAGGAACCGGAGCCGGTCCTGCAGGGTGGCGAGGTTGGGCGTGGTGACCACCAGCGCGCCGCCCGGCTTCAGCACTCGGTGCAGCTCGCGCAGCACCGCGGGCGGCATCACCACGTGCTCGATCAGCTCGCCCATGACGACGCCGGCCAGCGACCCGGTCGCGAACGGCAGTGGCCGCTCCACGTCCAGGCACACGCCGGTGCCTGCCGTGAGCACGTCCGGGCTGAGGTCGGCGCTGACGGCCAGCCGCCCGTCGGGCAGGTTTTCGAGCAGCGTGCGGCCCCCGGCGCCGATTTCCAGCACGGGACCGGGCGGGGCGTCCGCCAGCAGCAGGTCGAGCAGGCGCCGGGCGAGGCGGCGCCGCACCGCGTGGTACGGCTCGGCGACGTAGGCGGCCACGCTGCCGCCGTCGGCGTAGACGGCCTGGTTCGCCCTGGTGAGCGCTGCGGCGAGCGCGGCCGGCGGCGCGGTGTCGGGGGCCGCCGGCCCGGTCCGCCGGCCGGCCTGCAGCGTGGTCATGGCGTCAGCGCACCCACGGACAGCCGGGCCAGCAGGTCGCCGACGATGGCCACGGTGGTCTCGGCGTCGAACCGGTCGCGGCGGCGCGCGGCGGGCACCACGTCCGGATCGCCCAGGCTGAGGTCGCCGGCCTCGTCGACGAGCCTGCCGACGACCACGGTGACCGCCTCGGAGCTGCGGATCCGCGAAGCGTGGAAGTGCCCGGCGGGCAGCTCGTAGAACTCGCCGCCGGGGTGTACGCCGCTGGGGCCGGGGCTGACGTGCACGCGGCGCTCGGTGGCGGCGATCTCGTCCTGGCCGTCGACGGACCGGATCTCGTACACCCGCAGCGGCCCGTCCGCGTCGTCGGCGACCTGGTAGGTCTGGTTCTCGACCGCGCCGGCGAGCACGAAGCTGAGCAGGTCCCAGCTGTGGCAGTGGACGGCGGAGGTGGCCCGGGTCGCGACGTCCCCGGCGGACCAGATGTGCACGCACACGCCGACGGCTCGCTCGCCGCGGCTCAGTGGCAGGCAGATGAAGCCCAGCGGGTGTCGTACGGCACGGAAGCCGGTATGCCCGCCGGCTATGTCCCGCAGCCCTCCGTCGAGGAGGATACCCAGGATCTCATCCGCGGAGCGGTTTCGGATGGCACGCTCCAAGCCCTCATGGTTCATGGACTGAACATCTCCTCTGGTGGCGGAGCGGACCCGTCCCGCCGTCATCATCGTGATTCGATCTTCGCTAGAACAGCGGCGCGTCGAGGTCGAGCTGTCGTACCTGGGGTACGTGGTCGTCCAGCTCCCCGGCCTCGAATCGGGACATACCGACGATATGCCAAAAATCACCGGAATGGCCTCGATTGCCCTTGTGTCTACCGTCAGGCGTGAACGCCACCCACTCGTCCTCGCGCATGCCGATCAGGGTCGCCACCTGGCGGATCTCGCCGTGTTCGACCGACCAGAGCACCGCCGTGCCGTCGCTGCTGCTACTGGCCATCAAGCGGCCGTCCGGCGAGAAGGCGACCGACCACACCCGATTCAGATGCGTGGTCAGCTTCTGCCGGTGGGACCCGTCGTGGGTGTTCCACACGTCGATGACCCCGGTGTCGCCGGCGGTCACCATGATCGCGCCGGCCGGGTGGTACGCCACCGACCACAGCCTGCCCTGGCGCGGCTCGATCACCCGTTTGACCGCCTGCCGGTCCAGGTCCCACACCACCACCCAGCCGTCCGTGCTGGCCGAGGCGAGCTCCGCCCGGTCGGGGTGGAACGCCAGCGCGTACACCCGCCCGGTGTGCCGGTCGAGCACCGCCTTGGTGGCGCCCCGCTCCCAGTCCCAGATGCGGATCGCCGAGTCGTCGCCCGCGGCGGCCAGCCGCCTGCCGTCCGGGCTGAACGCCAGCGCGCGTACGCGACCCCGGTGCTCGCCCAGCGTGATGACCGTCCGGCCGGTCTTGCGGAACAGCAGCTGGATGGTGTTCTCATCGGTGGCCGCCGCGATGATGTTGCCGTCCGGGCTGAACACCGAGGCCCAGACGTCGTCGGTGGCGATCTCCAGGTGCCGCCCCTCCTTGCCGGTGTCGGCGTCCCAGAGCAGCACCCGGCCGTCGTTGGTCGCGGTCGCCAGCACCGACGTCTCCGAGCTGAACACCGCCGAGATCAGACGGTCGAGCGGGCGCCGGATGACGCGCAGCAGCCGGCCCGTTCGCGGATCCCACAGCCGGACCCGCCCGTCGTTTCCCGTCGTGGCGAGCATGCTGCCGTCGTTGCTGAAGGTCACCGCCCACACGCTGCGGTTGTGGCCGGTGATGGTGGACACCAGGTTGCCGCTGACCGTGTTCCACACCTTGGTCGTGAAGTCGTTGCTGCTGGTCACCAGCCGCTGGCCGTCCGGGCGGAACATCATGGGCCACACCGAGGCGTGGTGCCGGGTCAGGTCGTAGTGGATGGTCCGCTGCTCGGCCTCCCACAGCCGCACCGCGCCCTCGCTGTCGCCGGAGGCGAAGTAGCGCCCGGCCGGGCTGAACGTGATCCGGTAGACCGAGCCCTCGTGCCGGTCCAGCCGCCGCGGCTGGGCCGGGGTGCCCAGGTCCCAGCTCAGCACCGCGCCGTTGGTGTCCGCGCTCACGATGCCCTCGCCGGTCGAGTCGAAGTCGAAGGCGTAGATCGACCCGGTGTGGCCCACCAGCTCGTGCACCAGCTCGCCGGTGTTCGGATCCCACACCCGCAGCACACCGTTGTCGCCGCCGCCCGCCAGCAGCGTGCTCGCCCGGTCGAACCGCAGCCAGTAGAGGATGCCGCCATTGGTGTCCAGCTCGTGCCGCACGGTGCCCGTCGCCAGGTCCCAGACCCGCCCGCCGCCGCCCTCGTCGCCGACCGCGAGCAGCTGGTTGCCGCCGTGGAAGGTGGCGGTCCAGATGGGAGCGCGATGGTCGCGCAGCGTAGCCCGCGGTTCGCCGGTGGCGACGTCCCAGATCCGCATCGTGCCCGCGTCGTCGCCCGCCGCCAGCAGCGATCCGTCCGTGCTGAACAGCATCGGCCACACCCAGCCGGACAGGCCCCGCAGGATGTGGCGGCACTCGCCGGTGTCGGCGTCCCAGAGGCGCACGCTGCCGTCCAGTGAGCCGGTCGCCAGCACCGGGTCGGTCGGGCTGAACATGACGGCGTAGGTGCGCTTCTCGTGCCCGATGAGCGTGCGCAGCGGCTGCGAGGACTCCGCGTCGCAGACCAGCACCGTGCCGTCCTCGTTGCCGATGGCCAGCAGCCCGCCGTCGGCGTCGTACGCCACCGGCCGGGGCAGCCGGCCCTCCTCGAATCCGAACAGGACGCCCACCGTCGCGGGCATCGTCGCGTGCTCCACCTGCTGACCGGGCAGCACCGCGGCGCCCGCCTGCTGCGCCGCGTCGCGCAGCTGCTGGGCCGCGATCACGTTGACCAGCGCGGCGCGCCGCCACCGGGTGCCCAGCGCGGTGGCGTCGGTCAGATCGGCCCGCACGAACCTGGCCCGGGCCAGCCGGGCGCCGTCCAGGCGCGCGCCGACCAGCTTCGTCTCGACCAGGCTGACCCCGGTCAGGTCGGCCCCGCTGAGATCCGCGCCGGCCAGGTCCGCCCGGTCCAGCACGGCGCCGGCCAGGTTGGCGCCGGCCAGGGTCGCGCCGGACAGGTCCGCTTCGGACAGCTGCGCGCCGGCCAGGTCCGCGCTCGTCAGGTCGATGCCGTGCCACGAGCGCAGGGTCAGGTCCTGGCCGCTGAGCACGGCGCCGCGCATGTCGGTCTGCGGGTACGAGCTCAGGCGGGCGCTGATGCGGCTGGCGTTGGAACGGGCGGCGTCGGTCGCGCCCGGATCACGGCGGACCCGCTGGATCCATTCGTGGCACAGCCGCGGGTCGGCCAGGCCCGCCACGAAGTCGATGGTGAGCAGCGACAGCGGCTTCCACTCCAGCAGCCGGTGCAGCGCGCGGTCCGGGTCGTCGCGGAGCAGGTCGGCGATGCGCCGGGCGATCAGCCACTCCATCACCGAGCCGTGGATGAAGCCGAACAGGCCGTCGTCGGTGCGGTACAGCAGCGAACCCGCGCCGACCGCGTGCGCGATCTGCTCCGCCGACAGGTGCCCGGCGGCCAGGCCGGTGAGCGTGCGCGCCACGTCGCCCAGCTCGTCGTGGCCGATGAGCGCCTCGTCGCTCTCCCACATCCGGATCGCGAGCCGGGTCACCGCGATCCACAGGTCGTCGAGGCTGAGCCCCACCGGCACGCCGGCGATGTCCTGGGTGCGCGCCTCCTCGTGGCGCAGCCACGAGTTGAGGATGTGGCCGTACAGGGCCGCCGCGCTGACCGTGCCGCGCGCGGAGACGACCGAGCGCAGCTGCTCCTCGGCCAGGTCGGCGATGAAGCCGAGCATGCGCGGGTTGCGGGCCAGGTTGATCAGGTCGCCGATCTGGGTGAGCAGGCTGATCCGGCGCTCGGCGGCCTGCTCGTCACCGCCGTAGCGGGCGACGAGCAGGCGGCGGATCTGGTCCGGGGAGAGGTCCTCCACGCTGAGGATCCGGCGCTGCGGCAGGCCGCGCGCGTCGCCGATCACGTTGAACACCTGCGCGTGCGTCTGGAAGTGCTGGGTGCGGCTGGCCACCACGACCTTGGCCCGGCCCTCGGCCGCGCCGAGCAGCCGCTGCAGGTGCTCCGCGGCGCGCACGTACGTCGCCCGCGCGACCAGCTCGTCGAAGCCGTCGAAGATCAGCACGATGCGGCCGTGGCTGAGCATGTAGCGGAAGGCCTTGAGGTCGATGTCGTCGTGGCCGTGGTTGGCCAGGTGCGCGGCGACCAGGCCGTCGATCGTGTGCGCCTTGTCCAGGGTGCGCAGCTCGATGAAGATCGGGGTCAGCCGCGGCAGCTCCTGCGGGATGCGGCGGGCCAGCTCCCGCAGCGCGAACGTCTTGCCGCGGCCGAAGTCGCCGAGCAGCAGCAGGAACCGCCCGTCCTCGGAGTCGAGGGTTTTGATCATCTCCCGGACGAGGTCCTCGCGGACCGGCCGGTTGGCCGCCCCGGGCGGCGGCGGCACGCCGAGGTCGATGTAGCGCTGGGGCACGTACCCGGCGGGCGGGTAGATGCGGTCGTTGCGCAGCTGCTCGGTCTGGCCCGCCACGTAACCGGCCAGGTTGAGCAGCCCCTGGAACTGGGTGAAGCTGCGCAGCCGCACCCCGCGGCGCCAGGCGTAGTCGCGCAGCGACGCCGGCGGCTCGAAGACGCTGCTCTGGTAGACCAGCTCCGAGTCGATCCCGGGGTCGGCCGCGTGCACGCGGGCCAGGAACGCGTCGACGTCGGGCTGGTCGAACCGGCCCGCGCATGCGCCGATGCGGAACTGCCGGGTCACATCGCCGTCGGTGTAGGTGACCCGCAGGTACGGCGGCTGCCCGTCGATGCGCTGCACCACCGCGCCCGCGTGCCGGGCGACGCAGACGTCGGCGATCTCGTCCAGCAGCAGCCGCCGCGCGTCGAGGCCGTGCGGGGGCTCGGAGCCGCGGTCCTCCGGCACGCTCGGCGCGTGCCCGTCCTGCCAGGTGGAGCCGGTCGTGCTCGGCGTGATCGCCGGTGGGTGCCCGGCGGCGCGGGGGAAGGTGGCGTGCACGTCGGCCCACAGCCGGCGGTGCCAGGTCGGGGTCCCGGCCGTCCACCGCCGGCCCGCGGCGTCGTACTGGCAGACGACCCGGCGGAACCCGTCCTCGTGCAGCCGCACCAGCTGGGCGACGTTGCCGGGGGAGGGCGGCTCGGCCGCGGCGGGGCTGCCCGCGCCCAGCACCGGCAGGCCCGAGGCGGACTCCCGGGCCGCGTCGCCGTGGCCGTGCACCAGCAGGTTGAGCCGGCCGCCCAGCCGGCCGTCGAGCGTCGCGGCGTCGCGCAGGTTCTCCTCGGGCCGGCCCGCCAGGCCCAGCGGGTGGTGGTGCACCATGCCCAGCCGCAGCCAGCCTCGGTGCCGGTAGCGGTCGAGCTGCTCGGCGAACCACTCCGCCTGGGCGTCGCCGATCCAGCCGTACCGCTCGGTCTGCTGGTGGCTGTCCTTCATGGTCGAGTTGAGGCCCGCGACGACGACCTTCAGCTCGGGGATCTCGAACAGGCTCCACGGCTGCTCGGCCTCGATCCGGACCTTGGCCCCCTGCTCCGGCCAGGCCTGGAAGAGCCGGGTGTAGTGCCGCCACTTCGGCCAGTACGGCTCGACCGGCTCCATCTCGTCGGCGTCGCAGTCGGCGAAGTAGGCCCGGCAGGCGGCGAGGTTGACCTCGTGGTTGCCGGGCACCACCGCGACCCGGTCGAAGCCGATGCCCAGGTGGCGGGTGAGCCCTTCGAGGAACTCGCGGGCCAGGTCGAACTCGGCCGGCATGCCGCCGATGGTGAGGCCCCCGCTGATCAGCACCAGGTCGACCTTCGCGCCGAAGTCGGCGCCGAGCTGGGAGTCGATGCATCCGCAGAGGTCGTCCAGGACCGGGCGCCAGGGCCCGTGCGCCGCGCCGAACAGCCGGCCGGGCCCCAGCTGCAGGTCGGACAGGTGCAGGATGGTCAGCCGCTGCTGCTCGGCGAGCAGCTCGTCCGGCGTGATCCGGAACGCGCGGGCCAGGACGGTGACCTCTTCGAGGGTCACCCGGGCGCGGCTCGACGACTCGATCTTGGCGATGGTGCTGCGGCTGAGCGACTCCATGCCCAGGCGCGCGCACTCGTCGGCCAGCTGCTGTGCCGACCAGCCCCGCTCCTTGCGCAACTGGCGGATGCGGCTGCCGACGGTGCGGGCATCGACGTGACGGTCCATCGCGGCCTCCTCGTGTCGATGCGGAGCCGACCACTTAGGAGAGCATCCATAGGAGCACAACGCCAGAGCCGGCGCAAAAGTTGCTCCGATAGTCTGAGGTGAATGTGCCGCCGCGGACGGCCGGCGAGCGTGAATACCCTATTCAAGCGGGGCGTCGCCGACCTGACCGGACCGGAGCAATCTTGGGCGGGGACCGGAGCAAACTCGGCTCGGCGCGGGCATGGTGACGTGAAGTGGTGAGAATGTTACGGATCTGGTGGGCCTCGGGCACACTTGCGGGATGGACCGATCCGTAGATCGTCATCGATCAGGACCGTCGCTCGACTTCTTCATCAGCTACTCCCCGATGGACGAGGCGTGGGCGGTATGGATCGCCTGGGAACTGGAGCACGCGGGCTACCGGGTCATGCTGCAGGCCTGGGACTTCGTCGCCGGCTCCAACTTCATCGAGTTCATGGACCGCGGCGTCAGCCAGGCGGGCGCCGTGATCGCGGTGCTCTCGGAGAACTACCTGCGCTCCCGGTACGGCCGGATGGAGTGGCAGGCCGCGCTGCGCTCGTCGCCCGACGAGCCGGAACAGCGCCTGATCACGGTACGCGTGGAGGAGTGCGGCCTGGTCGGGCTGCTGTCCACGATCACCTTCCTCGACCTGGTCACCACGACCGACCGCGCGCACGCCCGGCGGCTGCTGCTCGACCGCATCGCCCACGCGGTGCGCGGCCGCGCCAAGCCCGCCGTGGCACCGGCGTTCCCGCCGCACCGCACCGCGCCGGGCTACGCGGGCGCCGCACCCGACGCCGGGCGGGAGCCCGCGGGCGCGCGGCGGCCGCACCCGCGCGGGCTGAGCGCCGCCCGGGCGCCGTTCCCGCCGGCCGACCTGGAGTCGCGCCGGTGCACCGTGCTGCACGTGGCCGGGCTGCGCTACGAGAAGGCGCACGTCGGCACCGGCGCGGGCGCGCGCGACGCCGAGGAACTGGTGCGCGCGCTGCGGGAGATGGGCGCCGCGGCGGCGCCCGACGTCGTGGCGCTGTCGGGCGACCTCACCGACACCGGCGGCATCCGCGAGTTCGACGAGGCGCTCGCCTTCGTGGCGGGGCTGCGCGACGGGCTCGGCCTGCCCGCGCACCGGCTGGCCGTGGTCCCGGGCCCGCACGACGTCACCTGGGCGGCGTCGCTGGCGTACTTCGCCAACTGCGAAGCCGACCAGGTCGAGCCCGAGCCGCCGTTCTGGCCGAAATGGCGGCACTACCGCAAGTTCTTCGCCGAGATCTACGCCGGCGTCGAGAGCGCGCGGTTCGCCGCCGGGCACCCGTGGACCCTGTTCCCCGTGCCCGAGCTGCGGATCGTGGTGGCGGGCCTCAACTCGACGGTCGCCGACAGCCATCGTGAGTCCGACCACTACGGCTGGCTCGGCGTGCACCAGACGCGCTGGTTCGCCGAGGAGCTGAGCGAGTACGGCGCCGACAACTGGCTGCGCATCGGCCTGGTCGCCCACCCGCCGCACCGGCTGCGCGACGAGGCGCGGGTGCGGCGGATGCTGCAGGACTCGTTCTCGGTGGTGCTGCACGGCCCCGAGGAGGAGCCGGGGGAGGAACGGCCGGCGCGGCCCCGGCAGGCGGTGTGGCAGGCGGCCGCCGCCCGCCACCCGGGGCACGCGCAGCTGATCTCGGTGCGCATCTCGCCCGGCGCCGACGGCGTCGAGATCGAGCGCGCGGCCACGGTGGGCGGCGGCCTGTCCGTCAGTGACGTATCGACACCGGACGACGGTCTCTTATAGACTCGCCGGACGCTGTCACTTCAACTACCAGCGACGACGCATGTCCGGACGGGTGGAGCGGCTTGTGGCATTCCTGATGGAGATCCCTATCGGTGACGGCGGACGGATGCTCGTCCAACCGGCGAAGGCCGTGCTGGCACGCGAGCCCGAACTGGCCTCGGTCGGTCCCGGCGCGGTGGTCCGGGCAGCCGAGTCGCTCGAGGAGAGCCTCGCCAAGCTGCAGCCCGCGCTGGCGGCGCTGCGGGAGCACCTCATCGCGCCGGGGCCGTCGGAGATCACCGTCGAGTTCGGCATCCTGCTGGGCGTCGAGACCGGGCTGGTGGTGGCCTCCGGCAAGAGCGAGGTGCACTTCACCG
This sequence comes from Catellatospora sp. NPDC049609, assembly GCF_040675365.1. NCBI lineage: Bacteria > Bacillati > Actinomycetota > Actinomycetes > Micromonosporales > Micromonosporaceae > Catellatospora > Catellatospora sp. NPDC049609. The sequence continues at coordinate 9,198 of NZ_JBFAOU010000176.1, forward strand.
TGCACCTGACCTGGCCCGGAACGAACACGGCGGCCGCGGCCGGCGGCGATCGCCCGGCCTGACCGATGACGCCGCGCCCCCGGCCGGACGACTTCATCGTCGCGGTCCTCGACCGGTCCGGCCGTGCCGTGGGCTGCGGGGTTCTGCTCGGACCCCGCCAGCTCGTCACCTGCGCGCACGTGGTGAACACGGCCCTCGACCGCGCGGCCAACGCGCAGGACCGGCCGACCGCGCGGGTGTTCGTCGAGTTCCCGCTGCTGCGCCGGGCCGGCGCGCGCTCCATGCGGCTCGAAGCCGAGATCGACGTGTGGCTGCCGCCGGCCCCGCGCGGCACGGACGGCGAGGACCTCGCCTGCCTGGTCCTGCAGGCCGACCCGACGGCGATCGGCGCGCTCCCCGGACGGCTGGCCGCCGACCACCCGCCGCCCGGCCGGCCGGTCCGGCTGTTCGGCTACCCCGGCGAGCCGCCCCGCCCGGCCGGCGCCTGGGTGTCGGCCGTGGTGCGCGGCATGGTGGGCGGCCAGCGCATCCAGCTCGACTCCCAGCACGACTCCGCGCTGCGGGTCCAGCCCGGCTACTCCGGCACGCCGCTGTGCGACGAGAGCACCGGACTGGTCGCCGGGCTGCTGGTGGCCGCGGCGCCCGGCCTCGACGGCCACCGCGACGGGTACGCGATCAACGTCGACCGGATCCGCAAGGCCTGGCCCCGCTTCTTCGGGCCGGTCACCGCCCCGGCGCCGCGCGAGCGGCCACCGGGCGCGGCACCGCGCAGCGGCGAGCAGCTCACCGTCCTGCACGTGTCGGACCTGCGGATCGGCCGCAACAGCCTGTTCGGCGGCAACGGCGGCGCCACCCGGGCGCACGAGGACGGCCTGTTCGCCCACCTGCGCGCCGACCTCGACAGCCTGCGCGCCGACCGCGGCGTCGCCCCCGACCTCATCGTCGTCACGGGCGACCTCACCGAGTCCGGCCTGCCCAGCGAGCTGGCCCGCGGCATGGAGTTCCTCGGGGCGCTCGCCGAGGCCACCGGCGTGCCGCGGCGCCACGTCGCGATCGTGCCCGGCAACCACGACGTCAACCGCCTGGCCTGCGAGGCGTACTTCGCCGAGCAGGCCAGCGCGGAGCGGGAGGCGCGGGAGCCGTACACGCCCAAGTGGCGCGACTTCATGACGGCGTTCCAGGAGTTCTACGCGGCCGAACCCGCCGTCTCGTTCGCGCCCGAGGAGCAGTGGACCCTCTTCGAGATGCCGGAGCTGCGCCTGGTCGTGGCCGGGCTGAACTCGACCATGGCCGAGAGCCACCGGCCCGGCGACCACTACGGCTGGCTCACCGAACGGCAGGTCAGGTGGTTCGCCGAGCGGCTGCGGGCGTACCGGGAGCTGGGCTGGCTGCGGCTGGGCGCGGTGCACCACAACGTCGCGCAGGGCTGCGCCGACGACGAGGAGAACCTGCGCGACGCCGACCTGCTGGACCGGGTGCTCGGCAGCTCCCACCTGCTCAACCTGCTGCTGCACGGGCACCCGCACAGCGGGCTGCCGCACCTGCTCACCTCCGGGCTGCTGACGCTGGCCACCGGCGGCGCCGCCGTCGCGCCCGCGGACCGTCCGGCCGAGGTGCCCAACCAGTACCAGCTGCTCGCCCTCAAACCCGGCGGGGTGACCCGCTACGCCCGGCAGTACCTGCTCGGCCAGCGCCGCTGGGTCGGCGACCCGCGGGTCAGCGCCACCGGCTTCGAGACCTGGGCGCACGTGCCGTACGAGCTGACCGGCTGCCAGGTCACCTTCACCGGCGCGGAGCCCGACAACGGCAACGTCGAGGGGGAGCCGCCGTCCGGGCCGCGCGGCGCGGACCCGCGCGTGCCCGTCCCGCGGGCCGCCCCGGACGGCGGCCTGTTCGCCCAGGTCGTCCGGGCGCTTCGGGCCCGTCACCAGCACGCGCAGATCGAGGAGCGCCCGGAGGCCGGCTACCTGCGGGTCGCGAACCCGGTGCCGACCACGGGCGCCGTGCACGTGTGGCCGGTCGGCGTGATCGACGGCGCGGTGGACCAGGCCGCCATCGACCACTTCATCGACGACGTGCACGTGCAGTTCGAGTTCAACGGGCCGATGATCCCGTCGGAGCTGGTCTACACCGGGCCGCCCGCACCGCCCGAGCTGGTCGACGCCGCCCGCCGGCGCGGCGTGCTGGTGCGCAGCTTCATCAACCTGCAGGGGCTGATCGACCTGCGCGACCTGGTGCAGCGGCAGACCGCCCGGCTGGCCGGCGACCCCGTCCACCCGTCCACCCTCTACATTCCGCAGCGCTACCGCCTGCTGAACTCCCGCGGTCAGGATCTCCGGGAGGACCTCGCCGGGGAGATCACCAAGTGGCTCGGCGCCAAGAGCGCCCGCCTGATCATCGTGCTGGGCGACTTCGGCCGCGGGAAGACCTCGCTGCTGCGCCAGCTCGCCCGCACCCTGCCCGCCGAGCTGCCGGACCTGCAGCCGATCCTGGTCGAGCTGCGCAACCTCAACAAGCACCACACCGTGGACGAGCTGCTCGCCCAGTTCCTCATCGAGAACAACGTCGAGGAGATCAGCGCCGCCCGTATCCACTACATGGTGGCCAGCGGGCGGCTCGCGCTGCTCTTCGACGGGTTCGACGAGCTGGAGCAGCGGGTCGGCTACGACAACGCGGCCGAGTACCTGCAGCGGCTGCTGGAGTCGGTGACCGAGGACGCCAAGCTGGTGCTGACCAGCCGGACCCAGCACTTCGCGTCGACCGAGCAGGTCCGCACCGCCATCGGGGCCAGGGTCGCCAACCTGCCCGGCAGCCGCATCGTCTCGCTGGAGGCGTTCAGCGCGCAGCAGATCATGGCGTACCTGGTGCACCTGCACGGCGGCGACGTCGCCGCGGCGCAGGCCCGCTTCCAGCTGCTCGACGAGGTCAAGGACCTGCTCGACCTGGCGCAGAACCCGCGCATGCTCGCCTTCATCGTCGAGCTGGACGAGCGGCGGCTGCGGGAGGTGCAGCGGCGCGAGGGCAGGCTCAGCGCCGCGGAGCTGTACCGGGAGCTGATCGGGTCCTGGCTGAAGGGCGAGCTGGACCGCGAGCAGGACGCCCGGCTGCGCCGCTTCGACCAGCAGCGCCGGGACGCGTGCGACCTGCTCGCCGAGCGCCTGTGGTCGTCCGGCCGGACCGGGGTCGGCGTGGAGGAGCTGACCGAGGTCGCCGAGATGCTGACCGCCCTGACCGACCTGCGGATCAGGACCTCGCACGCGGCGCACGTCATCGGCACCAGCAGCCTGCTGGTGCGCACCGACGACGGGGAGTTCAGCTTCGTGCACCAGTCGGTGATGGAGTGGCTGGTCGCGGACATGGCGGCCGAGGCGCTGCGGCACTCCCGGCCGCCGGCCGGCCTGCTGGACAACCAGGCGTCCGATCTCATGGTCGACTTCTTCGTGGACCTGGCCGGCCCGGCGGCGGCCTCGGCCTGGGCCCGCAAGAGCCTGCGCGACCCGGAGGCGCCCGAGGCGGCCAAGCAGAACGCGCTGAAGGTGCACCTGCGCACCGCCGGTCTGCTGGGCAACCCGCAGACCGAGCAGAGCCTGGTGGGGGTGGACCTGCGCAGCCAGGACCTGACCGGCCGCGATCTGCGGGGCGCGGACCTGCGCGAGGCGAACCTGCGCGGGATGAGACTGCTGCAGGTGGATTTCACCGGCGCCGACCTGGACGGCGCCGACCTGTCGGGGGTGCGCCTGGTCGGCGGCAGCCTGCGCGGCGCCCGGCTGACCGGCAGCCGCTGGGAGCTGGCGGCGGTCGTCGGCGACGTCGGCCTGGACGCGCAGGCGCAGGAGCACCTCCAGGATGCGGCGATACCCGGCCGGGACCCCGCCGTCGTGCAGATCGCGCCCGGCGGCGCCGCGGCTGCCGTCGCGGTCTCGCCGGACGGCCGCTTCCTCGCCGTGGCCCGGACGAACGTGGTGGAGCTGGTCGACCGGGCGTCGGGCCGTACGCTGCGCACCTTCACCGGCCACGCGGGCTTCGTCGCGGGGGTCGCCTTCGCACCGGACGGCCGCCGCGTCGCCAGCGTCTCCGACGACCGCACCGCCCGCGTGTGGGACGTGTTCGGCGACGCCGCGCCCACCGTGCTGACCGGCCACGACGGCATCGTGACCGCGGTGGCGTTCTCCCCGGACGGGCGCCTGCTGGCCACCGGCTCGCACGATCGCCTCGTCTACCTGTGGGACACCGAGACCGGGTCGATCCGGGCGACGCTGACCGGTCACGGGCGCCCGATCAGCGGGATCGCGTTCTCGCCCGACGGCCGGCTGCTGGCCACCGCGTCCCACGACCGCACGGCGCGCATCTGGAAGGTCGCCAACGGGCGTACCCAGCAGGTGCTCAAGGGGCACTCCGGCCTGGTGACGGCCGTCGCCTTCGCGCCCGGCGGCAACCGGGTGGCGACCGCGTCACAGGACCGCACGGCCCGGATCTGGGAGGTGGGCACCGGCACGCAGAAGCTCGTGCTCGTGGGGCATACCGACGCGGTGAGCGCCGTCGCGTTCCACCCGGCCGGCCGTCGCGTCGCCACGGCGTCCTACGACGCGACGGTGCAGATCTGGGACGCCGCGTCCGGCCGCCGCCAGTCGACCCTGGCCGCGCACACCGGCGCGGTGCGCTCGCTGGCCCAGACCCGCGACGGGGCGCTGCTCATCAGCGCCTCCGCCGACCAGACCGTCCGGATCTGGGACGTGCCCGCCGACCAGCTGCGGTCGGTGATCTCGGGCACCGCCGAGTCGCTGAGCGGGGTCGCGTTCTCCCCGGACGGCCGCACCCTGCTGACCGTGTCGGCCGACGGCCCGGCCCGCGCCTGGGACGTGACGACCGGGCGGTTGCGGGGCACGTTCGCCGAGCATGCGGCACGCGCCGCGGCGGTGGCGCTGTCGCCGGCCGGCGACCGCATCGCGATCGGCCTGTACGACCACACGGTGCAGGTCTGGGACGTCAACGGCGGCAGCCCCGTGGTCCCGAAGCGGGAGCTGCGCGCCCACTCCGGCGTGGTGAGCGCGGCGGCCATCTCCCCGGACGGCACGATGCTGGCCACCGCCTCCGACGACGACACGGCCCGGGTCTGGACGCTCGACGCCGAGACCGGGCCGCTGCTGCTGGGCCACGACGGCGCCGTCACGGCGATCGCGTTCGCCGCGGGCGTCCGCCGGGTGGCCACCGCCGCGGACGACCGCACCGTGCGGGTGTGGAACGTCGACACGGGCCAGGCGACGGCCACCATGTCGGGCCACTCCGGCTTCATCACCGCCGTCGCGTTCTCCGCCGACGGCAGGCAGCTGGCCGGCGCCTCGTACGACAGCACCGCCCGGATCTGGAACGCGGGCACCGGCGTGCTGCGCCACGCGCTGGAGGGCCACACCGGGCCGGTGACCGCGGTGGCGTTCTGCCGCGACGGCCGGCTGGTCGCCACCGCGTCGCGCGACCGCACCGCCCGGATCTGGAACGCCCGCACCGGCCGGCTGGTGTCCGAGCTGACCGGCCACGCGGGCTTCGTCACCGGGGTGGCCTTCTCCCCGGACGGCAGGCTGCTGGCCACCGTCTCCGCCGACCGGACCGCCCGCATCTGGGACGTCGCCACCGGTCGCGAGCACGCGGCGCTGCTGGGGCTGCGCGACGAGGACTACGCCGTGCTGCTGCCGGACGGCTCGTACAAGCTGGAGGGCGACGCCCGGGACACGCTGTGGTGGAGCGTGCGGCTGTGCCGGTTCGAGCCCGGCGAGCTGGACGGCCACGTGCCCGGCCTGACGCGGGTGGACCCCGGCACGGTCGTGGTCGACCCCGCCGGCGGCACACCCTGCCCCTGAGTCCCGGTCACCACCAGGGAAGGGCGCCCTTCCAGCCGCCGAGGGCGCGACCCGGGTCGTCCTGCAGCACCCGGTCCAGGACGGTGGCGTACACGTCGCGGAAGTCGACGGTGAACTTGAGGTCGCCGTCGTCGAGGTCGGTGAGGCTGGGCTGCTCGCCGTAGAGGCCGCCGGGCACCGACTCGCCGAGCAGGAACACGTTGGACGCGGTGCCGTGGTCGGTGCCGTCGGAGGCGTTGGCCCGCACCCGCCGGCCGAACTCGGAGTACACCAGCACCACCACGTCCTTGCCCGCCGGGTGCGCGGTGATCCGCTTGTGGAAGGCGGTCAGGCCCCGGTCCAGGTAGGACAGCAGGGTCTCCTGCAGGTTGCGCTCGTCGGCGTGGGTGTCGAAGCCGCCGAGCGAGACGGAGAAGACCCGGGTGGCCACGCCCGCCTCGATGCACTGCGCGACCAGGTCGAGCTGCGCCTGCAACCCGGCCAGCCCGCCGGTGCCGGTCGCGGCGGGGGTGTCGTCGCCGCCGTCGGCGCCGTCCTCCTCGTCGGCGGCGTCCTTGACCTGCTGCGCCATCTCCCGTACGCGGGCCAGGTCGCCGAAGCACGCCGCGGCGCGCGCCTGCAGCGGCGGCTCGCCGGCGGCGGGCGCGGCGAACCCGGCCAGCACGTCCGGGGTCACCGCCTTGGGCAGCTTCGCGTCGGCGGCGCCGATCACCGCGCCCGCGCAGTCCTGCCCGGCCAGCAGCGGCGGCAGCACCTTCTCGAACGACACGGCCAGCCGCGGGTCGGCGCCCGCGCCGTCGAGCCAGCGGCCGATCCAGCCGGTGTTGCCGGGGCGTTCGGGCGAGGCGGTCTGCCAGATGTCCATGGAGCGGAAGTGGCTGCGGTCGGGCTTGGGGTAGCCCACGCCGCGCACGATCGCCAGGCGCTTGGTCCCGAACAGCTCGTGCAGCCCTTTCAGGCCCGGGTTCAGGCCGGTGCCGTCGTCGAGGCGGAGCACCTCGCCCGCCTCGTAGGCCAGCTCCGGCCGGGCGTCGTGGTAGGCGCGGTCGGCGTAGGGGATCACGGTGTTGAGGCCGTCGTTGCCGCCGTACAGCGTGATCACGACCAGGGTCTTGGCACCCTCGGGCCGCTCGCCCGCGGTGTCGAGCAGGTCGGTCAGGCTCAGTGTGGCGGCGCCCGCGGCCAGTGCCGCGCCGCCGGCGACGCCGCTGGCGATCAGGAATCTGCGCCGGGTCGTCGGGTCCATCGTCGACCTCCTTCGTGTGTCTGCGGCCGCTTTGCTCTGCTTACGAATACGCACGTGCGCGCCGCCGCCAGGAACGGCCGGGTGCCGTCCGTGGTCACCGCGATCCTGTTGCGCTGGACCTCTCCGGT
>NZ_JBFAOU010000177.1:0-16185 GCF_040675365.1 Catellatospora sp. NPDC049609
GTGAACCCGGCGCGAGGGCCGCGTGATCTTCGTGCGAGGCGAGCTCATCGGCCGCGGCGGGTCGCCGACCGGATCGTCCGGTTGCTCACCGCCCCGGCCCCGCCCGGCCATCCGCCGGGCGGAGGCCTCGATCATCCGACTTGCCGGGCAGATGGGCGTATTCGCGCCCAAGATACGCACAGGTGCCTGGCAAGTCGGGTGATCATGGGGTTGGGCGGGGGGACGAAAGTGGGGGGTGGTCTCGTCGGTGGGGACGAACTAGGGTGGCCGTCCTGCTCCTATGTTCGGACGGTGCTCACCACGGTGAAGGCGAACCTGCGCTCCCAAGCGACCCTCGGCCGCGTGCTCGACGACCTCGGCGCGACCCTGCTCGAGCTCGTGCACGGCGATCCCGACGCGGCGGGCGACATCGGCGGCGTCGCCATCCACGATCCGCTGGAGGAGCCCGTGCTGCCGCAGCGCGCGCTGGTGCTGGGCGTCGGGCTGCGCGCACCGGACGAGGTCGCGCGGCTGCTGCGTACGCTCGGCGCGCAGGACGCGGCGGGGCTGGTGCTGCGGGCGCCGGTCGCGCGGGACGAGGAGCTGGCGCGGGCCGCCGCCGAGTCGGGCGTGGCGCTGCTCGCGCTGACCCGGGGCGCGTCGTGGGCGCAGCTGGCCGCGCTGCTGCGGGCGATGCTCGCCGAGGGCGACGTCGGCGACCCCGAACGGCAGACCATCGGCGGTATGCCCTCAGGCGACCTGTTCGCCCTGGCCAACGCGGTCGCCGCGCTGCTGGACGCGCCGGTGACGATCGAGGACCGCAGCTCGCGGGTGCTGGCGTTCTCCGGCAGGCAGGACGAGGCCGACCCGTCCCGGGTGGAGACCATCCTGGGCCGCCAGGTGCCTGAGCAGTACTCGCGCCTGCTGACCGAGCGTGGCGTCTTCCGCGACCTCTACCGCAGTGACGAGCCGGTGTTCGTCGAGCCGCCGGGCTCGCCGGGCGGGTTCACGGTGCCGCGCGTCGCGGTGGCGGTGCGCGCCGGCGACGAGGTGCTCGGCTCGATCTGGGCCGCAGTACGCGAACCGCTCAGCCCCGAGCGCAGCCAGGCACTGCGTGACGCGGCCCGCCTGGTGGCGCTGCACATGCTGCGCATCCGGGCCGGGGCGGACGTGCAGCGGCGGTTGCGGGCCGACCTGCTGGCCACCGCGCTGGAGGGCGGCGCCGGGGCCCGCGAGGCACTGCACCGTCTGGGCCTGGCCGATCAGCCCGTGGTCGTGCTGGCGCTGGCGACGCTGCGCTCGGCGCGCGGCGAGTCGCTGGGCGCCGACGTCAACCTGGCCACCGAGCGCCAGCGGCTGGCCGACGGCCTGGCCATGCACCTGACCGCGGTGCACCCGCGCTGCGTCGCGGCGCTGGTCGGCGATGTGGCGTACGGCCTGATCCCGGTCGCGCGCGACGGCGACGGCGAGCAGCGGGCGCTGCGCATCGCCACGGACTTCCTGGATCGGGTCGGCGACCGGGTGCGCGCGGTGATCGGCATCGGCTCGGTGGCGGCCGACGCGGGCGGGCTCGCCGAGGCGCGCGCCGGCGCGGACCGGGCGCTGCGCGTGCTGCGTTCCGGGTCGGCGGGCGGCGGGCACCGGGTGGCGCGGCTGTCCGACGTGCACGTCGAGTCGCTGCTGCTGGAGCTGCGCGACCTGGTCGCGGCACGGGGCGACCGGCCCACCGGGCCGGTCGCGCGGCTGTTCGCGTACGACGAGCAGCACAACGCGAGCCTGGTCGACACGCTGCGGGCGTGGCTGGACGCGTTCGGCGACGTGATCGCGGCCTCGGCGGCGATGTACGTGCACCCGAACACGTTCCGCTACCGGCTGCGCCGCCTGGCCGAGGTCGGCGGCCTCGACCTGACCGACCCGGAGGCTCGCTTCGCCGCCATGCTGCAACTGCGCATCCTGCCGCCCGGCGGCCGCCGCGCCACCGAGCCCGCACAGCCGTAGGAGGCGGGCGCCGGCCTGTCGCAGCCGCCCGACCACGTGCTCGACGTCGTCGCCACCGGGCGCGCGCGGCGTCGGCCCCGGGCCAGGTCGGCGGCGGCCGCCGGGGAGCAGCCCGGCGCACATGTGTGCTACAACCTTCGCGTGACCGCGACACCTCCTCAGCTCAGCCATCTCGTCGCCGCCTCCGACGGCGAGGTGCGGGTCACGCTGTCCGGCGAGGTCGATCTCTCGGTCGCCGACGAGCTGCACGGCTGGCTCACCGGGGCGGCGGGTGATCATCCTGGGCTGCCCGTGGCGGTGGACATGGCGGCCGTGACGTTCATCGACTCGTCCGGGATCCGGGCGCTGGTGCGGGCCCGCGCCGACGTCACCGCGACGGGCGGCGGCCTGCGGCTGGTCAACACCGCTGGGATGGCGCTGCGGGTGCTGCAGGTCGCCGGGGTGTACGCGCACCTGAGCGGCGATCCCGCCGAGTGAGGGGTGCGCCGCCCGGGACGTGAGCCGACCTCGCTCACGGCAGGGTGCGGCTGCTACCTTCGCACCGTGCACCTGCAGGTAGTCGTGGTCGTGGAGCCTCTCCATGCGCCCGCGCCGCCGGTGCTCGCGCCATGAGGACGGGCGCGGCCGCCGGTCATCGCGGCTTCTTCCACGAGGCGGCGTTCCACCACTCCGACGAGGAGTTCCTGGCGGTCGTCGTGCCGTTCCTGACCGGCGCGCTGGCAGCGGGCGAACCCGCCGTGGCCGCCTTCGCGCCCGTCAAGCAGGGGCTGCTGCGGGACGCGCTGGGGCCGCGCAGCGGCGTGCTGTTCATCGACGGCGACGCGCAGTACGCGCGGCCCGCGGTGGCGATCAGGCAGTACCGGCAGCTGTTCGCCGACCTCGTCATGCGCGGCGCCACGCAGATCCGGGTCAGCGGTGACGTGCCGCATCCGGGCGTCGGCGTGCCGTGGGAGTGGTGGGCGCGTTACGAGGCGGCCGTCAACAACGCCTGGGACGACTTCCCGGTGTGGGGCCTGTGCCCGTACGACACCCGGATCACGCCCGCAGGTGTGCTGGAGCAGGTGCGCCGTACCCACCCGTTCGTCGCCGCCGGCGGCGGCCACCATCGCAACCCGGCGTACCAGGACCCGCACGGCTTCCTCCGCGGGGTCGAGGCGTGGCGCGACCCGCTGGAGCACGCCCCGCCCGCGGTCGAGCTGTGCGACCCGGACCCCGGCGCTGCCCGCGACGCCGTCGCCGCGCTGCGGCAGGCCGCCCGGATCGGCGAGGACGACCTGCAGGGCCTGCTGCTGTCGGTGAGCGAGGCGGTGACCAACGCGCTGATGCACGGCCGGGCGCCGGTGCGGCTGCGCGCCTGGACCGGACCGGGGCGGCTGGTCGTCACGGTCACCGACACCGGAGCAGGCCCCGTCGATCCGATGACCGGGCTGGTGCCCGCCGCCGGTCCCGGCGGCATGGGCATGTGGCTGGCCCACCAGCTGTGCGCGTACGTCTCGCTGCAGCGTGCGGCGGACGGGTTCACGATCCGGCTCGTCGCGGGGCGGCTCGGCGGCTGAGCGGGGCGGCCCGCCGACTGGTGTCCGGCCGGAGGCTGGGCGACAATCCTGCGGTGAAGCGCGGCGCCGCTCCGGGCACGGCGTCGGACTTCGTGCATGCGGGCCGCTGGCGGCCCGCGCCGCCGTCCCGCCCCCGAGACCCCAGGAGCAGCTACGTGTCCGATGTAGATGTCGAGCCGGTGTCCGCGTCCCCGGACGAGGTCCCGCCCGCCGAGCCGCAGGCACCGGAGCCGGCCGCGCCCTGGTGGCGCGGCGAGCGGCTGCCGTACGCCCTGACCGGCGTGCTGCTGCTGGTGATGACCTGGTTCACCGTCGCGCAGGGCCGCTTCCACGGCCGCACCTACGACGAGTACATGCAGGACGACTACGGCGCCCGGGTGCTGAAGTTCTACCTGTCCGGCACGGAGGACCGCTCCTTCCTGGACTTCCCGGACTACCTCTACATGCCGCAGCACGGCGCCGGGTTCGAGCTGATCGTGGCGTTCTTCCAGCACCTCACCGGTGAGGTGTGGCAGACCCGCACGCTGGTCAACGGACTGTTCGGCGTACTCGGCATGCTGATCATCGGGTTGGCGGCCCGGGAGCTGGCCGGTCGCGGGCTGACCGGGGCGTGGGCCGGGTTCGCCGCGGCGCTCGGGCTCGCGCTCTACCCCCGCTACACCGGCCAGATGATGAACAACTCCAAGGACATCCCGCTGGCCGTGGCGATGGTGCTGGTGCTGTGGCTCGTGCTGCGGCTGATGCGGCGCTGGTCGGAGCCGGACCGGCGGGGCGAGGTGGTGGAGTTGGGCGCGATCGGCGCGGCCATCGGGTTCGCCGCCTCGATCCGGGTCAACGCGCTGCTGTGGTTCGGCCTGCTGGCGCTGGTGTCGGCCGGTTACTGGGTGCGGCACGGGCGGCGGCTGCGCGGCCGGGAGCTGCGCTCGGAGATCGGCAACCAGATCACCGCCGCGCTGGCCATCGGCACCACGGCGTACCTGGTGATGTCGCTGCTGTGGCCGTACCTGCTGACCAACCCGGTCGAGGGGCTGTTCGCGTCGGTCGAGTCGATGGCGAAGTACGACTGGGACAACGAGATCCTGTTCGGCGGCGAGATGGTCCGCTCGACGCAGCTGCCCTGGTACTACGCGCCCTGGTGGCTGGTGATCGGCTCGCCGCTGCCGGTGGTGGCGCTGACCGCCGCCGCAGTGGTCGCCGGGGTCGTCGCGCTGGCCCGCCGCAGGGCGGTGGACGGCCGGATGCTGCTGGTCGGGGCGTACATCCTGCTGCCGCTGGCGCTGATCATCGGCGCGCACTCGACGCTCTACAACAGCCTGCGCCAGTTCCTCTTCGTCGCGCCCGGCCTGATCGTGCTGGCCGCGGTGCTGCTGGTGCGCTGGATCCGCGGCGCCTTCGCGTCCGGTCGGACCGCGCTGGCCTGGGCGCTGCTCGGCGCGGCGGTGCTGGGCCAGGCCGAGGTGGTCTACGCCTCCGCGCGCATCTACCCGTACGAGTTCTCGTACTTCAGCCCGCTGGTCGGCGGCTACACCGAGGCCCGGCACGACTACGAGAGCACCTACTACGGCTCGTGCACCCGGGCGGCGGCGGTGTGGCTGGGGGAGAACCACCGGACCTACACCACCGACCCGGCGCCCACGTTCCGCGACGAGCACCAGTGGAACTCGCTGGCCGAGGTGGACCTGCCGGACAACTTCGTCTCCGTCGGCGACGGCCAGCCGTACTTCCGGATCACCACGCAGGAGCCCGGACCCGGCTACCGCGAGATCCACGCGGTGCTGGTCGAGGGCGAGCCGGTCTGCCGCGTCTCGGTCGTCGAGTACGCCCCGGGCGGCTGAGCCGCCGCTTTCCGTCGAGGCCCTGTTCGTGCTGCTCGGAGCGGCGTGAACAGGGCTTTGATCATGGGTGGCGGAGTGGGTTATCGGCGCCGCGGCGTGGGGTATCCGGGCGCCATGACCCTCAACGAGAACGCGGACATCGACACCAGCCAGGTGACCGACGCCCGAGGGAGCGGGGGCGGCGGTCGGGGCGGCTTCGGCGGCTTCGGCGGCGGCGGCATCCCGATCCCGACGGGCGGCGGCCTGATCGGCACGCTGCTGGTGATCGGCCTGGCGCTGGCCGGGGCGTTCCTCGGCCCGCAGATGCTCGGCGGCGGTGGCGAGGCCGGCGGGCCCGGTGTGAGCGAGACCTGCTCGACGGCGAACCCCGACCGCCTCGACCATGCCGAGTGCCGCAACGCCCTCTACATCAACTCGATCCAGGCGTACTGGCGCGAGGCGATGCCGGAGACGTTCGGCCAGCCGTACCAGCAGACCGACACGGTCTTCTTCTCCCAGGCCGTGAACACGGCGTGCGGGTCGGCCGACAGCGGCGTGGGGCCGTTCTACTGCCCGGCCGACAACCAGGTCTACATCGACCTCTCCTTCTACGACGAGCTGGCCAGCCGCTTCGGCGCCGACGGGCAGTTCGCCCAGCCGTACGTGCTCGCCCACGAGTACGGCCACCACCTGCAGAACCTGCTCGGCACGTCCGAGCAGGTGCAGCGCGAGTCCCAGCGCGACCCCGGCAACGCCAACGCGCTGTCGGTGCGGCTGGAGCTGCAGGCCGACTGCCTGGCCGGGGTGTGGGCCAAGCACGCGACCGAGACCGAGGACGCCAAGGGCCAGCCGATCTTCAAGTCGATCACGCAGCAGGACATCGACCAGGCCCTCGAAGCGGCGGCCGCGATCGGTGACGACAAGATCATGGAGCGCTCCGGCGCCCCGGTCGACGAGTCGAAGTTCACCCACGGCACCGCCAAGCAGCGCAGCGACTGGTTCAACACCGGCTACCGCACCGGTGACGGCCGCCAGTGCGACACCTTCTCGAAGGGCATCTGACGCCGCCTGCTCCTGAGCGAAGCTCCGTTCCTGCAGCTCCAGCCGCAGGGACGGAGCTTCGATCATGAAGGGAGAGGGCTTGCGGCATGCGGAAACCGGTTACTAGAGTGACCGGATCTGATCATCGGGGAGGACCGCCGTGAACCCTGTACGTCTGGCGCTGATCGGCGCCGGTGACCGCGGCAACGCATACTCGCGCTGGGCGCTGGCGCACCCCGACCGGGCCGCCGTGGTCGCCGTCGCCGAGCCGGACGCCGAGCGCCGCGAGCGGTTTGCCGCCGCCCACGCCATCGCCCCCGCCGCCCGGTATCGGGACTGGCGGGAGCTGCTGGCCGACGCGTCACTCGACGTCGACGCGGTCCTCATCGCCACCCAGGACGCCGGGCACGCCGACCCGGCCGTCGCCGCCGCACGCCGCGGCCTGCACATCATGCTGGAGAAGCCGCTCGCGCCCACCCCCGAGGAGTGCGTACGCATCGTCGACGCCATCGCCGAGGCGGGCGTCATGCTCGCCGTCTGCCACGTGCTGCGGTACGCGCCGTACACGCGGCTGGTGAAGGGCCTGCTCGACGCCGGGGCGATCGGCGAGGTGGTGTCGGTGCAGCACCACGAGCCGGTCGGGTACTGGCACCAGGCGCACTCGTTCGTGCGCGGCAACTGGCGCCGCGAGGACCTGTCCAGCTTCATGCTGCTGGCCAAGTCCTGCCACGACATCGACTGGCTGCAGCACGTCGTCGGCCGCGACATCGCCCGGGTGTCGAGCTTCGGCGGGCTGCGCCACTTCCGCCCCGAGCACCGGCCCGCGGGCGCCGCCGACCGCTGCCTGGACTGCGCCGTCGAGCCGGACTGCCCGTACTCCGCGCCCCGGCTCTACCGCGACCGGCTGGCCCGGGGCGAGCACGGCTGGCCGCTGAGCGTCGTCACGCCCGTGTTCACCGAGCAGGCGCTGACCGCCGCGCTGCGCGAGGGCCCCTACGGGCGCTGCGTGTACGCCTGCGACAACGACGTCGTCGACCACCAGGTCGTGGCGATGGAGTTCGCCGGCGGGGTCAGCGCCGTGTTCACGATGAACGCCTTCAACACCGGCGGCCACCGGCGCACCCGGATCTTCGGCACCCGCGGCGAGCTGGTCTGCGAGGGCACCTCGGTGACCGTGCACGACTTCGTCACCGGCGAGGCGACCAGCCACGACCCGGCCACGGCGGGCGGCGCCGACGCGGCCGGCGGGCATGGCGGCGGCGACGCGGGCCTGATGGACGCCTTCACCGCGGCGGTGGCCACCGGTGACCGCGGCCGCATCCTGTCCGGCCCGGCGCAGACCCTCAACTCGCACCTGGCCACGTTCGCCGCCGAGCGGGCCCGGCACGAGGGCCGTGTGATCACCGTCGAGCGGCCGGGCACCACCACCGCACCCGCCCCGTCGTTTCAAGGTTAGGCTCGCCTGACACCGGCGGCCGTGGTCGTCGGGGGTGGAGTGATGGTCGACAGCGGGTCACCGCGGGTGCGCGCGGTGGAGTACGCGACTCGGGACCTGGAGGTGGCACACCAGGTCCTGCGGGACACGTACGTCGACCATCGGCACCGGCTCGTCGGGGCGGGCGGGGAGTTCGCCTACCGCCAGCAGACGGTCAGCGCCGGTGAGCTGGCGATGGACAGCGTCCGGCACTCCGCCGCCGTGGAGGCCAGCGCCGATCCGCTGACCTACCTCATGTTCGCGGTGCCGATGAGCGCCGGGATCACGATCCGGGCCGGGCGGGCCGAGCTGCGCCCGCTGCGGGGTGACGCGTTCCTCTACCCGACCGGGGTGCCCTTCACCGTCCGCTGGGCCGAGCTGGACGTGCGGCTGCTGCGCCTGCCCGTCGAGCGGGTCGCCCGGGTCGCCGCCCGCGCCACCGGCATCGCCGTCGCCGACTTCCGCTTCGACGGCATGTCGCCGGTCTCCGCGCAGGCCGCACGCCACTGGCGCGACACCATGGCCTACCTCTACCACGTGCTGTCCGCGCCGGACTCCGCGCTGGCCAACCCGCTCGTGTACGCGACCGCGGTCGACCTGGCCGCGTCCGTCGCGGTGGCGACGTTCCCGAACACGGCCGGCTCCCTCGGGCACCTCGCGGAGCCGGGGCGGGTCGCGCCGGCGGCGCTGCGCCGGGCCGTGGCGTACATCGACGCGCACGCGCACGAGCCGGTCACCGTCGAGGACATCGCCGAGGCGGCCGGGATCTCGTCGCGCGGGCTGCAGGCCGCGTTCAGCCGGCACGCGGACACGACGCCGATGGCGTACCTGCGGCGCGTCCGGCTCGAACGGGCGCACCGCGACCTGCTGGCCGCCGACCCGGCGCGCGGCGACACCGTCGCCGACGTGGCCCGCCGCTGGGGCTTCGCGAGCCTGAGCAGGTTCGCCGCGGTGTACCGCGAGGAGTACGGCCGCTCACCCCGGCACACCCTGCGCACCTGAACCCAGCCGTGAGATGCCACCAACCGGCGCGGCGGTCCGGCCGGTACTTCCCAGAGGACGACCGATGGGGAGGTACGGGTGCGAGGCCGAATCGCGATCACGGCAGTGGGGCTGCTGCTGGTGGCCGGATGTGCAGCACCGGAGCTGGAGGCGGCGCCCGCGCAGCCGTCCGTGCTCCGGGTCGAGCTGGCCAACGGGCCGGACCGGCCGCTGCCGACCGAGATCCGCCTGCCGGGTGGTGGCGGGCGGCACCCGCTGGTGGTGTTCGTGCACGGCTACACCTGCCACGTCGCCGAGTACGAAGACCTGCTCACGCACTGGGCGCGGGCCGGGTTCGCGGTGGCCGCGCCGACGTTCCCGTACACCCACGGCGGCGCCGCGCAGCTCGACGTCATGGACCTGCTGCACCAGCCGGCCGACGTCACCGCCGTGCTCGACGCGCTGCTGACCCGTGCGGCACAACCGGGTGACCCGCTGCACGACCGGCTCGACCCGGACCGGATCGTCGCCGGCGGCCACTCGCTCGGCGGTATGACCACCGTCGGAGCGCTCGGCAGGTGGCGCGACCCGCGGCTCAGGGCCGGGATCGTGCTGGCCGGCAGCGCCCGCGACGTCGGCACGCAGTTCCGGGGCGAGCCCGCGCCGCTGCTGTTCGTGCACGGCGTGGCCGACAGCGTGGTCACGCTCGACCAGGGCCGCGCCGCGTACGACGCCGTGCCCTGGCCGAAGGCGTTCCTGACCCTGCCGCAGGGCACCCACCGCAACCCGTTCATGTCCACCTTCGACCCGGACTGGGCGCGCGTCGCCGAGGCGACCACGGACTTCCTGCGCTGGCGGCTGACCGGTGACGCCGCGGCGCGCGCCAGGCTGGCCGCGCTGGGCACGGACTTCGAGGACCGCCTCGGCTGAGGCTCAGGGGCGCAGGTGGCTGCTGTCGGAGCGCCGTGTGATGCTGGGGTCGTGAAGCACGTCTTCGACGCCGAACTGTGGCTGTGGGACGCCCGCCGCGACGAGAGCTGGACGTTCGTCAGCCTGCCCGCCGACGTGTCCGAGGAGATCCGCGAGCTGGCCGTCGGGCCGCGCCGGGGCTTCGGCGCGGTGAAGGTGCGGGTCACCGTCGGCACCAGCGCCTGGGCGACGTCGATCTTCCCGGACAGCGCGCGCGGCTGCTACGTGCTGCCCGTCAAGCGCGCCGTGCGCCGGGCGCAGGGCCTCGACGTGGGCGACACCGCGTCCGTGACACTCGAACTCGTCGACCCGTGACGGCCACCTGGGAGCCGGCGACCGGCGTGCTCCGGCTGCCGTCCGGCCGGCTGGTGCGCGGCCGCGGGCTGCGCCGCCCGCTGCCGGAGGGCGCGCGACCGCGGTTCGGGGTGTACCTGCTGGGCCATGAGCCGCCCGCCGTGGCGTGGCCCGCGCGGTGGGTGCGCTGGCGCGACTTCTGGCTGCCCGCCGACCCGCCGGCCTTCCGCGAGGTGCTGGGCGAGGTGCTGGCCAGGGCCGCGTCCGAGCGGGTCGAGGTCGCCTGCGCCGGCGGGCGGGGCCGGACCGGCACCGCGCTGGCCTGCCTGGCCGTGCTCGACGGGGTGCCCGCGAGCGAGGCGGTGGGCTGGGTGCGGGCGCACTACGACCGGCGGGCGGTGGAGACGCCGTGGCAGCGGCGCTTCGTGGAGCGGTTCGGCACCCGCTGATCAGGGGTGTCGCCGGGGCGGCGCGGGCAGTGGCAGACGCCGAACCCGGTCAAGTTCCTGGCGTTCAACCTGCCCTATGTGCTCCTGCCGCTGCTGCTCCTGGTGCGAATGCGCAAGCCGGAGCCGTTCGCCCGCCGGTTCTGAGAGACTGGTGGCGGCGCGGCCGGCATGCGCTCGGCGGCGTCCCGGCATACGGTGAGGGCATCGATCTGATCCGATCCGGGAGGGAACGAAACGTGAGAACGCGTCACCACCGTGCGCTCGTCATGCTCGCCGCCACCGCCCTGGCCTCGACTGTCCTCACCGCACCGGCGGCCGCCGGCTCGCCGTCACCGCCGCCGTCCGCGCCGCCGAAGCAGCCGACCGCGGTCGGGTACGGCGGCGCCGTCGCCACCGTCGACGCCGACGCCACGGCCGTGGGCCTGGAGGTGCTGCGCCGGGGCGGCAACGCTGTCGACGCCGCGATCGCCGCGGCGGCCACGCTGGGCGTGACCGAGCCGTTCTCGGCCGGCATCGGCGGCGGCGGCTTCCTCGTCTACTACAGCGCCCGCGACCGGCGGGTGTACACCATCGACGGTCGCGAGACCGCGCCGATGTCGATGACCGAGACCGCGTTCGTCGACCCGGCCACCGGCCTGCCCTACGCGTTCCCCGAGGCCCGCGTCAGCGGCATCTCGGCCGGGGTGCCCGGCACCCTGGCGACCTGGGAGAAGGCGCTGCGCCGCTGGGGCACCACCGAGCTGTCCGACGCGCTGCGCCCGGCGGCGAAGGTCGCCGACAAGGGCTTCCTCGTCGACACCACGTTCCGCACCCAGATCAGCGACAACGCGGCCGCGTTCGGGCAGTTCTCGTCCACGGCCGAGCTGTACCTGCCGGGCGGGCAGCCGCCCGCGGTCGGCTCGGTGTTCCGCAACCCCGACCTCGCCGACACCTACCGGCAGATCGCCCGCCACGGCACCGACGTGTTCTACCGCGGCCCGGTGGCGCGCGACATCGTGGACACCGTGCAGCACCCGCCGGTGGCCGAGGTGCCCGTCGGCACTTGGGCGTACCCGATCCGCCCCGGCGCCATGGCCCTGTCCGACCTGGCCGCATACCGGGTGCGCACCCCCGACCCGACCCGGATCCGTTACCGCGGTTACGACGTGTACGGCATGCCGACCCCGTCCAGCGGCGGGCAGGCCGTCGGCGAGGCGCTCAACATCCTGGAGCAGACCGAGCTGAGCGCGCTGACCCGCACCGAGGCGCTGCACCACTACCTGGAGGCCAGCGCGCTGGCCTTCGCCGACCGCAACCGCTACGTCGGCGACCACACGCCCCGGGCCACGGTGGACGAGCTGCTGTCCGACGGGTTCGCCAAGGAGCGGGCCTGCCTGATCAATCCGGTGCAGGCGCTGGTCAAGCCGGTCGGTCCGGGCCAGCCCGACGGCTCGTACGCCGGCTGCGCCGCGCTCGCGCCCAGCGCCGCGGTGCTCGAAGGCCAGTCGACGACGAACCTGACGGTCGCCGACCGCTGGGGCAACGTGGTCGAGTACACCCTGACCATCGAGCAGACCGGCGGCAACGGCATGGTGGTGCCGGGCCGCGGCTTCCTGCTCAACAACGAGATGACGGACTTCAACTTCACCCCGACCCAGGGCACCGCGCCCGACCCCAACCTGCCCGGTCCGGGTAAGCGTCCGCGCAGCTCGATGGCGCCGACCATCGTGCTCGCCGACGGCAAGCCGGTGCTGGCCGTGGGCACGCCCGGCGGCTCGACGATCATCACGACCGTGCTGCAGATCCTGGTCAACCGGCTCGACCTGGGGATGACCCTGCCGGAGGCGGTCGCCGCCGCGCGGGCGACCCAGCGCAACACGGCGTCGGTGCTGGCCGAGGCGGAGTTCGCGCCGCAGATCCCCGGATTGACCGCGCTCGGGCACGTGTTCGGGCCGAGTCCGGAGATCGGGGCGGCCACCGGGATCGAGTTCCTGGGGCACGGGAAGCTGCTCGCGGCGGCCGAGCCGGTGCGCCGGGGCGGCGGCGCCGCGGGCGTGGTCCGGCCCGTGCCGGGGTCCTGACGCGCCCCGTTTTTGAATAGACGTTGGCCTATCTGGATGACAAAACGAAGATCGAAGTCATCCGGATAGGCCAACGTCTATGACAAGGCGCTGCCGCCGCGGCGCCGGCCGTGGGCGGCTCGGCCGTGGGCGGCGAGGTTGCGGTCCGGCTGCGTCCGGCTGCGGCCGCGTGCGGCCGGGTGCGGGTGCGGCGCGTCAGGCTGCGGGTGCCGCCTCGGCGAGCAGGCGGGCGAGTTCGGCGGGCTTGGTGAACATGGGCCAGTGTCCGGAGTCGATGTCGACGAGGTCGAGGTGCTTGGCGCGGGCCAGCTCCGGCAGGTCGCCCCCGGCGATCCACTCGCGGGCCTCGTCGGGGGTGAACTCGGGGCACACCAGCAGCACCGGCACGTCGTACCGCCGCTCGTCGCTCAGTCGGACCACGCCCTTGGACACCGCCCCGGGGACGGGGACCGTCCCGGCCGCGATCGACTCGCGGGCCTGGTCGTCGAGGTCCGCCGCGTCGGGCCCCTCGAACGGCCCCCAGCCCGGAAATGCCATCACACCGTCCTTCACCTCGAAGAAGTCGGCGTACGTCTGCCCGTCGGCCTTGGGAAAGCCGCCGATGAGCGCGAGCTTGGCGACCCGCTCGGGCCGCGCGTCGGCGGCCAGCCAGGCCAGCGTGCAGGCGGCGGAGTGGCCCACCACCATCGGCTCGCCGGACGCTTCGTCGACGGCCGCGAGCACCGCCGCCACCTGGTCGTCGAGGGTCGCGGTGGTCGCGCCGTCGCCCTGGCCGGGCAGGGTGACCGGCACGGGGCGGTGGCCGAGCTTCTCGAGCTCGGCGGCGACGGCGTCCCAGGCGGTGCCGTCCAGCCACAGGCCGGCGATGAGCAGGATGTCCATGGTGTTGCCTTTCTCCAGCGGGTGGATCGCGTTCGGAGTACCACGCTAGAACCAGATCCGGACGATCTGCTTCCGGTTCGTCACGCGAGCGCCTAGGCTGCCGGGGTGCCGCACGAGATCAGCCCGACCGCCCGGGCCCTGCTCGCCCTGGAGATCCTGCAGACGCGCCCCGGCACGACGGCCGAGCAGCTCGCGGAGCGGCTGGGCGTGACCGAGCGCGCCGCGCGCCGCTACGTCGGGATCCTGCGGGAGGCGGGCATCCCCGTCGAGTCGGCCCGGGGACCGCACGGCGGATACCGGCTGCGCCGCGGGACGCGGCTGCCTCCGGTGGTGTTCACGCAGGCCGAGGCGCTCGGGCTGGTCATGGCGGTGCTCGACGGCCATCCCGCGGCGGCCGCCCCGGACGACCCGGTCGGCGCCGCGCTGGGCAAGGTCGTCCAGGCCCTGCCCGAGGCCGTGGGCAGGCACGCGGCCGCGCTGTGGGAGCACGCGGCGGCCACGCCCGACCGGCACGCCGCGCGGCCCGATCCGGCGACCACCAGCGCGCTCGTCTCCGCCGCCGCGGCCCACCGCCGCCTGCTGGTCACGTACCGCAGCGGGAGCGGCCGGGAGTGGGAGGCCGAGGTGGACCCCTGGGCGGTCGTGGTCCGGCACGGGAGGTGGTACCTGCTGTGCCACTCCCATCAGGCGGACGCGGTGCGCACCTACCGGGTCGACCGGGTGCGCGCCGTCCGGCAGACCGGGCACGGGTTCACCCCGCCCGAGGGCCTCGACCCGGTCGCCGCGCTGGAGGAGAACCTCGGCGTCGGCTGGGAGTACACCACCCGGGTGGTGTTCGACGCGCCGTTCGCCGAGGTGGCGCCCTGGATCGGGTCGCCCATGGGCCGGCTGGAGCCGTCGGGTGACGGGTGCGTGCTCGTCGGCAGCACGGGCAACCCGGCGATGTACGCGCAGGAGTGGCTGGCCGCCGTACCGTTCGCCTTCCGGGTCGAGGGCGGACCGGAGCTGCGTGCCGCGGTCGAGGTGGTGGCGGCGAGGTTCACCGCCGCACTGGGCGGGCCGCCGCTGGCTCCCGCGGGACACGCTCCGGGCGCCGAACCGAAGGCTGCGGCGGAGCCGCCGCGGCGGGTCGGCCGGCAGCGGCAGGTCGGCGAAATCGCGCAGGAGGAGCGGCGCCGAGCGGGATCATGAGAGCGTGACGAAACCGCCCGACCGGGACACCGTGCGGTGAGCCGGCGCAGCACCGCGTCGCTGCCGCCGCGGCCGGGTCCGCCGCCCCGGATGTCCATCCCGGTGCCGCACGTGTCGTTCCCGCTGCAGCGCTTCCTGGCCACCGAGGCCGGCAGCGGCGTGCTGCTGCTGATCGCCACGGTGGCGGCGCTGATCTGGGCGAACATCCCCGGCGGCGGCTACGAGGCGTTCTGGCACACCGAGGCGTCGGTGCGTGTCGGCGAGCTGGCGCTCGACCTGGATCTGCGGCACTGGGTCAACGACCTGGCGATGGCGCTGTTCTTCCTCACCGTCGGCCTGGAGATCAGCCGCGAGATAACCGTCGGCGAGCTGCGCCGCCCCCGGACCGTGGTCGTGCCGGTGCTGGGCGCGATCGGCGGTCTGATCCTGCCGGCGCTGATCTACATCGCGTTCAACCCGTCGCCGCCCGGCCTGCACGGCTGGGGCGTGCCGATCTCCACGGACACCGCGTTCCTGGTGGGCGTGCTGGCGCTGTTCGGGCCGCGCTGCCCGGACCAGCTGCGGCTGTTCCTGCTGACGCTGGCCATCGCCGACGACATCGGCGCGATCGTCGTGATGGCGGTCTTCTACACCGCGACCGTGTCGGTGCCCGCGCTGCTGGCCGCGCTGGCGCTGACGCTGGTGCTGTTCGGGCTGCGCTGGGCCCGGGTCTGGCAGCTGCAGCCGTACGTGGTGATCGGCATGCTGCTGTGGGTCGCGGTGTTCGCCTCGGGCGTGCATCCGACGCTGGCCGGGGTGGTGGTCGGCCTGCTGGTGCCCGCGACGCCCGTCGGGCCGGAGCAGGCCGACCGGTTGCGCTTCTACGGCCGCGCCGTGCTCGAACGCGCCGACGCGATGCGGGCCCGGCTGGCCGCCGCGGCGGTGCGCGCCACGGTGCCGCCCAACGACCGGCTGCAGCAGGCCCTCCACCCGGTGAGCGCGTTCCTGGTCATCCCGGTGTTCGGGCTGGCCAACGCCGGTGTCCGGCTCGACGCCGAGACGCTGCGCCGGGCGGTGACCTCCCCGATCACCATCGGCATCGTGGTGGCACTGGTCGCCGGCAAGACCGTCGGCATCAGCGCGGGTGCGGCGCTGGGGCTGCGTACCGGCTGGGGCGAGCTGCCCGGCCGGGTGCGCTACGGCCACCTCATCGGCGGCGCGCTGCTGGCCGGCATCGGCTTCACTATCTCGCTGTTCATCGCGGACCTGGCCTTCGACGACCCGATCCTGCAGGCCGAGGCGAAGATCGGCGTGCTGGCCGGATCCCTGCTGGCCGCGGTGCTCGGCTCGGTGGCGCTGCGCTGTCTGGGCGAGCGCCTGCCGCTGTGCACCATCGACGACGACGAGGCGATGCCCGAGCTGCCGACGGGCCCGTGGCGCGACCCCAGCCTCGGCCAGCGCTGACACCCGTCCGGCGGACACGCGCCACCGCGCCGGCCGCGTCGCGCGAGGCTCCGC